>NZ_JBTWMV010000012.1:0-241674 GCF_054850255.1 Streptomyces sp. 7R007
GGCGGTTCCGACTTTATCAGAAGTTTCGAGCCGGTCTGACCGGCCACTGTTTTCCGATTCATCGGGAAGGGCTTCTTCGAAATCAATGTTCCGAGAAGCGAGTAGATCCTCACTGCTGCCGACCAGATCGACGTATCGACGCGGTTCCAGGCAACTGCTCGAATCTACCTCCCCACCAGCTCCGTGTCAACGGCTCCCGTGGGGCGAAGAAGACAATAACAGCTCCGCGGGCGTGCCCGCACATCAGGCGGCCGTCGGCACCGTCGCGCTGCGCTCCGCCGCCTCGACGTCGCCGGTCTCGCCGGCGCGAGCCGCCCGGCCGCCCAGGACGAAGACGTAGGCGAGGAAGGTCAGCTCGGCCGCGATGCCGATGCCGATGCGGGCCCACGTGGGCAGGCCGGACGGGGTGACGAAGCCTTCGATGGCACCGGAGACGAAGAGGACCAGGGCGAGACCGATCGCCATGCCGATCGCGGCGCGCCCCTCCTCCGCCAGGGCTGTGCGTCGGGTGCGCGGGCCGGGGTCGATGAGGGTCCAGCCGAGCCGGAGACCGGTGCCGGCGGCTACGAAGACGGCGGTCAGTTCGAGCAGGCCGTGCGGGAGGACCAGGCCCAGGAAGGTGTCCAGTCGGCCTGCGGAGGACATCAGGCCGAAGCCGACCCCCAGGTTGAGCATGTTCTGGAAGAGGATCCACAGGACGGGAAGTCCCAGGAAGACGCCCAGGATGAGGCACTGTGCGGCGGCCCAGGCGTTGTTCGTCCAGACCTGCGCGGCGAAGGCCGCCGCGGGATGGCTGGAGTAGTACGTCTCGTACTCGCCACCGGGGCGGGTGAGCTCGCGCAGTTCGCTGGGGGCGGCGATGCTCGCCTGCACCTCGGGGTGGGTGCCGATCCACCAGCCGAGGAGGGCGCCGATCGCGGTGGAGATGAGCGCTGTGGGCACCCACCAGTGACGTGAGCGGTAGACCGCGGCCGGGAATCCGTACGCAAGGAAGCGGGTGACGTCTCTCCAGGAGGCGCGTCGGGTGCCTGTCACCGCACTACGCGCGCGTGCCACCAGTTGGCTGAGCCGTCCGGTCAGCTGGGGGTCGGGGGCGCTGGACTGGATGAGGGAGAGATGGGTGGCGGTGCGCTGGTAGAGGGCGACGAGTTCGTCGGCCTCGGCCCCGGTGAGGCGGCGCTGGCGGCCGAGCAGGGCTTCGAGGCGGTCCCACTCGGCTCGGTGGGCGGTGACGAAGACGTCGAGGTCCATCGGTCTGCCTGCTCCTGGGCTGTTCGTCGGCGACTCGTGGATGTCAGCTTGTCGTACTGGCGCGCGATGCGCCCTCAGCTTGGCAGACTGGCCGTTCTCGGGGCAGGCCAGGGAAAGGACGACGGGTGTGAGTGAGCTGGTGACGGGCGAGGCGGTGGCGTTGGAGCTGCGCCCCGCGAGGCTGCCCAGCCGGGCGCTGGCGGTCTTGCTGGATCTCGCCGTGGCCGTCGTCGTCTACATCGTCGTGACCCTCGGTCTGGTGGTGTCCACGGCCTCGCTGGACGAGGCGGCCCAGGTCGCGGTGTCGATCGCGGCGTTCGTGCTGGTGCTGGTGGGCGGGCCGATCGCGGTCGAGACGCTGAGCCGTGGCCGTTCGCTCGGGAAGATGGCGTGCGGGCTGCGGGTGGTACGGGACGACGGGGGGCCGATCCGGTTCCGGCACGCGCTGGTGCGCGGCGGGATCGGGGTGATCGAGATCCTGATGACGTTCGGGGTCGTGGCCTGTATCGCGTCCCTTGTCTCGGCGCGCGGGCGGCGGCTCGGTGACGTCTTCGCCGGGACTCTGGTCGTACGGGAACGGGTGCCCGTGGCCCGGACGGGCTTCCTGCCGCCGCCTCCGCCGTGGCTGGCCGGGCGGTTCTCGGAGCTCGATCTGTCGGCGGTTCCCGACGGGCTGTGGCTTGCCGTGCGCCAGTACCTGACGCGCATGCAGCAGCTGGACCCGCAGGTCGGCCAGGTCATGGCGGAACGTCTCGCCTCGGACCTCTCGGCGCGTACGGGGACTCCGGTGCCGCAGGGGGTGCCGCCGGCGGCGTATCTGGCGGCGGTGGTGCAGGAGCGGCAGGCGCGTGAGGTACGGCGGGCGTTCGCCAACGGTGCCGGTGCCGGGCATACCGCCGGGGCGGCTGACGCCCCTGCCCCTGCCCCTTCTCCCGCTCCCGCTGGTTGGCCAACGGCTCCGGCGACTCCGCCCGCGGCTCCTGCCGCCGTGCAGCGCCCGGTTCACCCGGCCGGGAACCGTCCCTCTCACGGCCCTTCCGCCGATGGTCGTTCCGCCGACGACCGTCCCGCCCACGGCTTCGTGCCACCCGCCTGACGCCTCGCGCCGCCTCGCCGGCTCAGGTGAAGACGGACGGTGGAGATTCGAGGTCCTCCAGCTCGATGCCGGGCGCCGCGAGCACCACGTCGCCGGCGATGTGCACGGTGTGCTGTTCGCCCGTGTCCAGGGCTGTGACCTGGTATTCGTCCACGGTCAGAGGGCCGTTGTCAGTGGCGTGTGCTTCGCTGTTCACCAAGGCCCAGGACTGGTCCACGGTGCGCGGGGCGAGGACGGGGTCCGTGAAGGCCACGAGGCGTACGCGGGTCGCTGATGCGGAGGGGGTGAGGCGTAGGAGACGGGTCGTGGCGACGAGGAACGCGGGGGATGTGCCGGTGAAGGCGTGGGCGCGCACGTTGCCTTCGGTGGCCTGACACCCCGTGGGGTCCGTACGGACCCAGGTGACGCCGTCCAGGGCGGCGCCGCGGACCTGCCAGCTCGCGGCGTGGAGTTCGAGGCGGATGGGGCGGCCGAGTTCGTCGAGGGCGAGGTCGACGGAGCCGCTGTGATCGCCCGCGGGGGTGGTCAGCTGGGAGACGTAGCGCCAGCCGGACGGGCCGGGGGCGCAGTGGAAGTGCTCTTCTGCGAGGGGGGTGTGATCGTGCGGATCGTGGAGCGAATAGCGGCCGCGGGGCATGGGGGTCCTGGGTCTTGACGGGCTGGTCCGGCCGCGGCGGCCAAAGGGGCAGGCCCCCGGCACGGGGGTGCGGGGGCCTGCCTCGGAGGACCTGCCGGGCGGACCTGCCGGTGAGGGGTGCGTCAGCGCACCGACGCACTCGTCACCGGCTGGATGGCGCCGCTCAGTAGCGGTAGTGGTCCGGCTTGTACGGGCCCTCGACGTCGACGCCGATGTACGCGGCCTGCTCGGGGCGCAGCTTGGTGAGCTTCACGCCGAGCGCGTCCAGGTGCAGGCGGGCGACCTTCTCGTCGAGGTGCTTGGGCAGCGTGTAGACGCCGATCGGGTACTCGGACTGCTTGGTGAACAGCTCGATCTGGGCCAGCGTCTGGTCCGCGAACGAGTTGGACATCACGAAGGACGGGTGGCCGGTCGCGTTGCCCAGGTTGAGCAGGCGGCCCTCGGACAGCACGATGATCTTCTTGCCGTCCGGGAAGGTCCAGGTGTGGACCTGCGGCTTGACCTCGTCCTTGACGATGCCGGGGACCTTGGCGAGGCCGGCCATGTCGATCTCGTTGTCGAAGTGGCCGATGTTGCCGACGATGGCCTGGTGCTTCATCTTGGCCATGTCGCTGGCCATGATGATGTCCTTGTTGCCGGTCGTGGTGATGAAGATGTCGGCCTTGTCGATGACCTCGTCGAGGGTCGTGACCTGGTAGCCGTCCATGGCCGCCTGGAGCGCGCAGATCGGGTCGATCTCGGTGACGATGACGCGGGCGCCCTGTCCGCGCAGGGACTCCGCGCAGCCCTTGCCCACGTCGCCGTAGCCGCAGACGACGGCGGTCTTGCCGCCGATGAGGACGTCGGTGGCGCGGTTGATGCCGTCGATCAGGGAGTGGCGGCAGCCGTACTTGTTGTCGAACTTCGACTTGGTGACGGCGTCGTTGACGTTGATCGCCGGGAAGAGGAGGGTGCCGTCGCGCTGCATCTCGTACAGGCGGTGGACGCCGGTCGTGGTCTCCTCGGTCACGCCGCGGATCTCGGACGCGAGCTGGGTCCACTTCTGCGGGGTCTCGGCCAGGGTGCGGGTGAGGAGCTCCAGGATGACCCGGTGCTCGTCGGACTCGGCGGTGTCGGGCGAGGGGACCTTGCCAGCCTTCTCGTACTCGACGCCCTTGTGGACGAGGAGGGTGGCGTCACCGCCGTCGTCCAGGATCATGTTCGGGCCGCCGGTGGGGCTGTCCGGCCAGGTCAGCGCCTGCTCGGTGCACCACCAGTACTCCTCCAGGGTCTCGCCCTTCCAGGCGAAGACCGGGACGCCCTGCGGGTTGTCGGGGGTGCCGTTCGGGCCGACGGCGATGGCGGCGGCCGCGTGGTCCTGGGTGGAGAAGATGTTGCAGGAGGCCCAGCGGACCTGCGCGCCGAGGGCGACGAGGGTCTCGATGAGCACGGCGGTCTGCACGGTCATGTGCAGGGAGCCGGTGACGCGGGCGCCGGCGAGGGGCTGCGCCTCGGCGTACTCCTTGCGGATCGCCATCAGGCCGGGCATCTCGTGCTCGGCGAGGGTGATCTCCTTGCGGCCGAACTCGGCCAGGGAGAGGTCGGCGACCTTGAAGTCCTGTCGGTTCTCGACAGTCGTCATTGCGAGCTGCTCCTCGGGGTTGGGGCGAGGTGGGTACGTCTGGTCTGCGCGGCGGCGGACACAGGGGTGCCCGAAAGAGGACACAGGCATGCCCGCGTGCGCGCAGCGCAGTCCGTCGGAGGCCCTCTCTCCCTCGGCCGGTCCGCGTCGGGACCGCCCGACCGCCATCAGCAGCGACGTCTGGCTCTGTTCCAAGCTACACCGGACGGCCCGGCCGCCCCCAGTCCGCCTCCGAACAGATCACGCCGATCGGAGCCCGCGAACCGGCACAGGTGGCTCACAGATACCCTCTGCGCCGGCGGACGGTCCGCGTGGGGAGGGAGTGGCGTTGAGCAGGTCGCGGAAGCTGGGGATCGCTGCGGGGGTGTCGGGGGCGCTGGGCCTGGCGCTGATGGTCGTGGCGCTGGTGAGTCTGTGGACGGGGTACCACGGGAGCACGGTGACCAGCGACAGCATGTCGCCGACGTACACGCAGGGGCGGCAGCTGGTGTACGAGCGGATGGACGGGAGCGGGGTGCGGCGGGGTGACGTGGTGCTGTACCGGGCGCCGGAGCGTTATCAGGGCGCGCTCGTCATGCAGCGTGTCATCGGGGTGGGCGGTGATCACGTCGTCTGCTGCACGGGGGAGGGCGACGACGAGCGGCTCGTCGTGAACGGCAAGCCTCTCGACGAGCCGTACCTCTCGGACGGCATCGCGGACGGAACGCAACGGCCCTACGACGTGACGGTGCCGAAGGGCAGGCTGTTCCTGCTCGGTGATCACCGGCTGAACTCGCGGGACTCGCGGTTCTTCCCCGACGACCACGAGGGGACGGTGCCGGTGAGCGCGGTCGAGGGCCGGGTGACCGACGACTACACGGTGCCGGTGCTGCTCGGTGTCGGCGCGCTGGTGGGGTTGCTGGCGGCGCTGACCGGGCTCGGGCTGGGGATCGCGGCGGTGGCGTTGCGCAAGCGGGTGGTGGTGCCGCCGCCTCCGCCGTGGGCCGTGCAGGTGTGACGACGGGCCTCGCCGAGCGTGTTCGGCGAGGCCCGTGGCAGTGCGTGGCGTGGCTCAGTGGCCGGCGGGGTGGGGGGCCGGGCCGCCGGGGGTGGCCTCGCGGTCGGGGCCCTTGGCGGCCTCGGCCTCGCTGTAGATGTCCGGTTCGAGGTAGATCACGCGGGCGATGGGGACGGCGGCGCGGATGCGGGCCTCGGCGGCGTTGATGGCGGCGGCGACCTCGGCGGCCGTGTCGTCGTGCTGGACGGCGATCTTGGCGGCGATGAGGAGTTCCTCGGGGCCGAGGTGCAGGGTGCGCATATGGATGATGCCGGTGACCGTGTCGCCGTCGACGATCGCGGCCTCGATCCGCTTGACCTCTTCCAGGCCCGCGGCCTCGCCGAGCAGCAGCGACTTGGTCTCGGCGGCGAGGACGAGCGCGATGGAGACGAGCAGCACACCGATGCAGACCGTGCCGATGCCGTCCCAGACGCCGTCGCCGGTGAGCAGGGCCAGGCCGACGCCGCCGAGGGCGAGGACGAGGCCGATGAGCGCGCCGAAGTCCTCCAGGAGGACGACCGGCAGCTCGGGTGCCTTGGCGCGGCGGATGAACTGCGACCAGGAGAGCTTGCCGCGCAGTTCGTTGGACTCCTTGATGGCCGTGCGGAAGGAGTAGCCTTCCATGAGGATGGCGAAGACGAGCACGCCCACCGGCCAGTACCAGTGCTCCAGCTCGTGCGGGTGGCGGATCTTCTCGTAGCCCTCGTAGATGGCGAACATGCCGCCGATCGAGAACAGGACGATGGAGACGAGGAAGGCGTAGATGTACCGCTCGCGGCCGTAGCCGAAGGGGTGTTGCGGCGTCGCCTCGCGTTCGGCCTTCTTGCCGCCGATGAGGAGCAGGAACTGGTTGCCGGAGTCGGCGAGCGAGTGCACGCCCTCGGCGAGCATCGACGAGGAGCCGCTGAACGCGAACGCCACGAACTTCGATGCCGCGATCGCGAGGTTGGCGCCGAGTGCCGCCACGATCGCCCTGGTGCCGCCTGACGCGCTCATGTGTCCGCGTTGTCCCTTCGCCTTCGTACGTGTACGCCGAACAGGCCTTTGCCCGTCCTTTGCCGGTGGGCCATTCTTGCAGCCCCGTCCCCGAACGGCTCGTCAGGTATCCACAGGCCCGGTCATACGATCACAGTGGCCCGGAAGAGCGTGCCCGTGCCGGACACCTCGGCCTTCTCGCCGGCGGGGACGAAGACCGACTGGCCGGGCGCCAGTTCGTGTTCCCCCGCCCGTACCGAACCGGCCGTGCACAGCAGGATCTGCGGGGTCTCGCGGGTGAGGTCGCGGGCCGGGCCGCCCTCGGGCAGGACGTGGCGCGAGAGCCGGAACTCGTCGATCGGGGTCTCGTAGACCTCCTCGCCTTCGAGGGACGCCTCCGGGCGCAGGACGCCGGGGTCGCTCGCCTCGAAGCGGACGACGCGCAGGAGTTCGGGGACGTCGACGTGCTTGGGGGTCAGGCCGCAGCGCAGGACGTTGTCCGAGTTGGCCATGATCTCGACGCCGAGGCCGCTGAGGTAGGCGTGCGGGATGCCGGCGCCCAGGAAGAGGGCCTCACCGGGTTGCAGGCGGACGTGGTTGAGGAGCATGGCGGCGAGGACGCCCGGGTCGCCCGGGTAGTGGTGGGCGATGTCGGCGTACGGCGTGTACGCGCCGCCCAGGCGGGTGCAGGCGGCCGCGGTCTCGGCGACCGTGGGGCGCATCTTCTCGGGGTCGGCGGTGAGGACCGCCGTCAGCACCTCGCGCAGGGCGGCGTCTTCGGGCCGGGCCCGCAGCAGGTCGACGTAGGGCTTGAGGGAGTCGATGCCGAGCCCTTCGAGCAGGTCGGCGGTCTCGCGTGGGTCGCGGAAGCCGCACAGGCCGTCGAACTCGGTGAGCGCGCAGATCAGTTCGGGCTTGTGGTTGGCGTCCTTGTAGTTGCGGTGCGGGGCGTCGACCGGGATGCCGCGGCGCTCCTCGTCGGCGTACCCCTCCTTCGCCTGCTCCAGGTTCGGGTGCACCTGGAGGGAGAGCGGGGCGCCGGCGGCGAGGATCTTGAGCAGGAACGGCAGCCGGGGGCCGAACCGGGCGACGGCCCGGGGTCCCAACTCCCTTTCGGGGTCCGCGTCGATGACGTCCACCAGGGTGCCGCGTCCGGTGCGCGAGGGGGCGCCGGGGTGGGCGCCCATCCACATCTCCGCCTGGGGCTCGCCGCTCGGTTCGACGCCGAGCAGCGCGGGGATGGCGGTGGTGGAACCCCAGGCGTAGGGGCGGATGGTGTTGTCGAGGCGGTCCATGGGGCTCTTTCTGCCGGTTCTCGTACGTGCGGGGTGCGCCTGCGGCCGTCGGGGCGCAGGCGTCCAGATCAGGCCCCCGAGGCGAGCGCCAGGTAAACGGCGGCGAAATCCGTGATGGCGATCAGTTCGGCGAGGGTCTCCAGCTCGCCGCCCTCCTCGGGCTCCAGCTCGCTGATCGGCGTGTCGTGGCTCAGGGCCAGGTCACGGGCGGCCGGGGCGGCGCTGAGGCCGCCGATCGGGCGGTCACGGAGGAGCACCACGCGTGCGTGCAGGGCGGGCGGCTCCTCCACGCGGTCGCGGAAGAAGTCGTCCGGGTCGGCGCTGGCGGCGAGCGGGCCCGCGAGAAGGGCGCTGTGCGCGGCGAGGGCCTCGGGGAGTTCGGCGACGACGGCGGGCGTGCCCGACAGCTCCGCCAGGGCGGCGGCGAAGCGGCGGCCCGCGGGGCCCGCGGAGGTGCCCTCGGTCCAGACGATCGGCAGCGCGTCGGCGAGTTCGGCGGCCAGCGTCTTGGCCGGGTTGCTGTAGGTCGCGATGGCCGGGCCACAGCGTTCGGCGACATGGTCGAGCCGGTCGGCGACCTTCTCCAGGGCGTCGGGCGTGGCGGTGAGCAGGCCGGTGCGGTCGAGGATGGCGAGCAGCGGGGTGAGCAGCGCCCACAGGACGCCGGGGGCGGAGGCGGCGAGCGGTTCGTCCTGCTCGTACGGGGCTGTCGCGAGCGGTACGAAGAGGCCGTAGGCGCCTGCGACGGCCTCCTTGAGGGGCGTGTGGGCGGGGGCGACGGCGACGACCGTGCAGCCTCGGCGGTAGGCGGCGTCGGCGAGCAGGGACAGGCCCGGTTCGGTGCCGTCCGGGGTGGCGATCAGCAGCAGGTCCACCGAGCCGACCCAGCCCGGGAGTTCCCAGCGCAGGGCGCCCGCGGCGGGGGCGACGCCGGTGGGGGCGAGGCGGGTGACGGGGCTGCCGGGGCCGGCGAGGGTGCCGAGGAGGTCGGCGACGCTGGTGGCGGCGGCGCCGGGGCCGGCGATGAGGACGGCGCGGGGGCGGCCGTCGGGCTTGAGGTCGTTGACGCCGGCCTCGGCGGCGTGGCGGGCGGCGGTGCGGACACGGGCGCCGGCTTCGGCGGCGCCGCGGAGCAGGCCGCGGTGGTCGGCCTCCGAGAGGGCCTCGGGGGTGTCGAGCAGCGATTCGTCGAGCATGGGCGGCAGCCTCCTCGATCGCCGGGGGCCTCTTGCCGGCGCGGTGTTGCGCCGTGTTGCGGCGTCCCGGGGGTGTTGTGTGCTCGCCTTTGTGCGCGCCCCGGATGCCTGGTGTTTGGGGGTGGGTGGATCTGGTGCGCCGGGGGCGGCGGGAGGGGGCGGCGGGCCTCGTCGGGTGCGGGGGTGGTGGGCTGGGCCGTTCGCTTACGCGGGGCGGCGGGCCTCGTCGACGAGGAGGACGGGGATGCCGTCGCGGACGGGGTATGCCAGGCCGCAGTCCTGACCGGTGCAGATCAGCTCGGTGTCCTGCTCCTTGAGGGGGGCGTGGCAGGCCGGGCAGGCGAGGATCTCCAGGAGGCCGGCTTCGAGCGGCATGGGGTGTCCTTTCGGGGTGGGTAGGGGTGGGTACGGGTGGGTGTGTCTTTGTGCGGATGTGCCTGGTCAGGGTACCGCCGTGGGGGGTGGGGTGTGGGGGTTGGGCTGCGGTGGGTGGGGGTGCCGCCGGTGGTTTCTCGCCCCCGCCGCCCCTACCCGTCCCATCCCAGGAGCTGCCGCCCCTTCGACCCCGCCCAGGGGGCTCCGCCCCCTGGACCCCCGTCGGCCCGAAGGTCCTCGTCCTCAAACGCCGGACGGGCTGAAAACAGCGGTCCGGCGACCAGATGGACCGTCTCACGGGCGGGTGGGGGTTGAGGACGGCACTGGCTCGCCCGCAGATGCCGGTACGGCGAAGAACGGCGACCAGCGCACCGACGGACAGCCCCGCTCACCGGGCCGCCCGCCCAGCCATACGCCGCGCTCGCCGACCACCCGCCCGGGCAAACCGCCCCGCTCACTCACCCATCCAGCCAGCCGACCCGCCGCCCAGCCACCCGACCGCCCAGTCCGCCGACCGCCCGACCGCCCGACCGCCCAACTACTCAGCCCGCCGACCACCCGCCCACTCAACCGACCAGCCGACCGTCACCCAACACCCGACCACCCAGCCGACCGTCACCCGACCGCTCAGCCACCCGACACCGAACAGCTCAGCCGACCGTCACCCACCCCTCAGCCCCGGATGATCGCCAATACCTCGTCCCGTACCTTCGTCATCGTTGCCTCGTCGCGGGCCTCTGCGTTGAGGCGTAGGAGGGGTTCCGTGTTGGAGGGGCGGACGTTGAACCACCAGTCGGGGGTGGAGACGGTGAGGCCGTCGAGGTCGTCGAGGTGGGTGTCGGGGGCCGAGGCGTAGGCCGCGCGGACGGCCGCCAGGCGGGCGGACTGGTCGGTCACCGTGGAGTTGATCTCGCCGGAGCCGACGTAGCGGTCGTACTGGGCGACCAGGGCCGAGAGGGAGCCGGGCTGGCCGCCGAGGGCCGCGAGGACGTGGAGGGCGGCCAGCATGCCCGTGTCGGCGTTCCAGAAGTCCTTGAAGTAGTAGTGCGCGGAGTGCTCGCCGCCGAAGATCGCGCCGGAGCGGGCCATCTCGGCCTTGATGAAGGAGTGGCCGACGCGGGTGCGCACCGGGGTGCCGCCGTGCTCGCGGACCACTTCGGGCACGGACCACGAGGTGATCAGGTTGTGGATGATCGCGCCCTTGCCGCCGTTGCGCGCCAGCTCCCGCGCCGCCACCAGCGCCGTGATCGCGGACGGCGAGACCGGGTCGCCGTGTTCGTCGACCACGAAGCAGCGGTCGGCGTCGCCGTCGAAGGCGAGGCCGAGGTCGGCGGACTCCTCCCGGACGCGCTGCTGCAGGTCGACCAGGTTCGCGGGGTCGAGGGGGTTGGCCTCGTGGTTGGGGAACGTGCCGTCCAGCTCGAAGTACATGGGCACGAGGGTCAGCGGCAGGTTCTCGAAGACCGTCGGCACGGTGTGGCCGCCCATGCCGTTGCCCGCGTCGGCCACGACCTTCAGGGGGCGGATGGAGGTCAGGTCGACGAGGGAGCGGAGGTAGGCCGCGTAGTCCGACAACGTGTTGCGCCGCGTGATCGTTCCCTGCCGCGGGGCCGGCGCGGGCGCGCCCGACTCCAGCCACTGCTCGGCCAGTTCGCGGATGCGTGCCAGGCCCGTGTCCTGGCCGACCGGCGCCGCGCCCGCCCGGCACAGCTTGATGCCGTTGTACTGGGCCGGGTTGTGCGAGGCCGTGAACATCGCGCCCGGCAGGCCGAGCGCCCCCGAGGCGTAGTACAGCTGGTCCGTCGAGCACAGCCCGATCTCGGTGACGTCGGCGCCCTGTCCGGCCGCCCCGCGCGCGAAGGCTCCGGCCAGGGACGGCGAGGAGGGCCGCATGTCGTGGCCGATCACGATCGCGTCGGCCTCGGTCACCTGGACGAAGGCCGCCCCGAAGAGCTCGGCGAGCGACTCGTCCCACTGGTCCGGGACCACTCCGCGTACGTCGTACGCCTTGACGATCTGTGTCAGATCAGCGCTCACGGCCAACCCTCCTGAATGTCCTGTCGGTCGCCTCAAACTACCCGTACCGACGGACAACGCGCCCAGGGGTCCCCAACCGGACTCGCAGCCGACCCACGGCCGTAACCTCAGGTCAGGGCAGCATCCAGTCCAGGACCGGCGAGCTCTGGCCGACCACGATGAGGCACATCACGAGCAGCAGGGCCAGGCTCCACGGCAGCACCTTGCGCAGCAGGTCCCCTTCCCGGCCCGCGAGGCCCACGGCCGCGCAGGCGATGGTGAGGTTCTGCGGCGAGATCATCTTGCCCAGGACGCCGCCGGAGCTGTTGGCCGCGGCCAGCAGGTCGGGTGGGAGGCCCGACTCCCGGGCCGCGCTGACCTGGAGCGCGCCGAAGAGCGCGTTGGCGGAGGTGTCCGAGCCGGAGACCGCCACGCCGAACCAGCCCAGGACGGGCGAGAGGAAGGCCAGCCCGCTCCCGGCCGCCGCCACGAAGTGGCCGATCGTCGCCGCCTGGCCGGAGAGGTTCATGACGTAGGCGAGGGCCAGGACGGACGTCACGGTCAGGATCGCGAACCTCAGCTCGTGCACCGTCGCGAGCCACTCCTTGACCGCCACGCGCGCGTGGACGCCGAGGACGACCGCCGTGCAGACGCCGGCGAGCAGCACGAGCGTGCCCCCGGTCGACACGACCGGCCAGGTGAAGACGTTGCCGCCGACCGGTTTGCCGTTCGGCGCGACGACGTCCAGGAAGGGCCAGTCGTACGTCCGTGTCGCCTTGGCCAGCCAGTCCTTGACCGCCGGGATCTGGGCGACGGAGAAGATCGCGACGATGAGCGCGTACGGGGCGTAGGCGCGCAGCACTTCACCGCGCGGGTCCTCCTCGTCCAGTTCCTCGCTGCGCGCGCCGGTCAGCACGGACACGCGGACGGCCTCCTCGGCGGGTACGCGCGCGTGCGGTACGGCGACCAGGGCGGCGGCGCCCGCCAGGGAGGCGGCGATGTCGGCGAGTTGGGCGGAGACGTAGTTGGAGGCGGCGAACTGGGCCGCGGCGAAGGCGACTCCGCACACCAGGGCGGGCACCCAGGTCTCGCGCAGCCCGCGCCGGCCGTCCACCAGGCCGACCAGGAGCAGCGGCACGACGAGGGCCAGCAGCGGCGTCTGACGGCCCACCACGGAGGCCACGTCGTCCAACGGCAGCCCCGTCACCTGCGCGAGCGTCACCACCGGCGTGCCCATCGCCCCGAAGGCGACCGGCGCGGTGTTGGCCACCAGGGAGACCACGGCGGCGCGCACCGGGTCGAAGCCGAGGGCGACGAGCATGACCGAGCAGATCGCGACGGGCGCGCCGAACCCGGCGAGCGCCTCCAGGAGCGCGCCGAAGCAGAAGGCGACCACGAGCGCCTGGATGCGCGGGTCGTCGGACAGCCGTCCGAAGGAGCGGCGCAGGATGTCGAAGTGGCGGGTGCGGACGGTCATCCGGTACACCCACAGGGCGTTGACGACGATCCACAGGATGGGGAACAGGCCGAACGCCGCGCCCTGGGCGGCACTGGAGGCCGTCTGGTCGAGCGGCATGCCGTACGCGAGCCAGGCGACCAGAGCGGCCGCCAGAAGGCCGGTCAGCCCCGCCCAGTAGGCCTTCAGGCGCACTCCGCCGAGCAGGACCAGGACGATGAGCAGGGGCAGAGCGGCGACCAGCGCGGACAGGCCGAGCGAGTCGGCGACGGGTTCGAGCTCCTGGACGTACACGGGCGCCTCCCCGGATTCCGGCATGCGGAAAGCGATTTCCCGCCGGTCACATCACCGGAATGGTCGTGTCCGCGACAAGGAGACGTCAATGGGCGCGCACCGGTGAGTGCGACACGAAGGAGGCCGCGGGCCCTCAGTTGTCGGGCGAGCGCAGCACCCGCAGATGCCCGCGGCGCGCGACCTCCATCGGGTCCGCGGTGCGCGGTCCCCCGCCGCCGGCCTCGGCCGCGCGCTCCTGCGGGCGGGCCGCCTCGCGGACCGCGTTGGCGAGCGCCTCCAGGTCGTCGCCGCTGGGGCGGGCCGGGGCGGAGCCGTCGAGCAGGCGGACGACCTCCCAGCCGCGCGGGGCGGTGAGGCGCTCGGAGTGCTCGGCGCACAGGTCGTAGCAGTGGGGTTCGGCGTAGGTGGCGAGCGGGCCGAGGACCGCGGTCGAGTCGGCGTAGACGTACGTCAGCGTCGCTACGGCGGGTCGGCCGCAAGCGGTGCGCGAACAACGACGTACAAGGCTCACGACGTTGGACGGTACCGCACTCTTGAGCGGGCCGCGACGACTCTCCCCCAGGTCACTCCACCGTGTCGTGCTGTGAATCGCCCCACACCTCCCTCCCGGCGCACCTCGCTGACCTGCGCGGACGGGCGTTCACAGGGCCCGGGGCGGCAGTCGGTCCGATCACCGGTCGGTACAAACCCCGTCATTTGCCTTGAGATCGCCGGTCTCGGAGGGATACGGAATCGAGCCCAACCTTGGCCGGAATGGTCATCCTGCGACACGCCGTACACAGCGGTACGGCGGCGCGGAGGGGCCGGGCGGCGGGCGCCGGCGGGGACTACCCTTCACCAGTGATGGACAACCCCGTACCGCCCCGTGCCGTCGGCCCCGGGCCCCGCCGACGTGACCGCCACGGGCGTGGCATGCGCGGCCCGATCGCGCCGCCCCAGGTGCCGCTCGCCGCGAGCCGTGCCGAGGCGTTCGCGGACCTGGTGCAGGACTCCGTGGAGCGTCTGGAGCGGCGGTGGCCGCAGCTCGCCGACATCGATTTCCTCGTCCTGGAGGTGCCCCGCCTGGACGGACCGGGCCAGAGCTGGAACGACGAGGCGGTCCCGCTCGGCGGCACGATCCCCGCGCGCGAGGGCCGCCGCGCGCACGTGGTCGTCTACCGGCGGCCCGTCGAGATCCGCACGAAGGGGCGCGACGAGCGGGCCGCGCTGGTGCACGAGGTCGTGGTCGAGCAGGTCGCCGAGCTGCTCGGGCTGACCCCGGAGACGGTGGATCCCCGCTACGGCGAGGACTGAGGCCGCCCAGCCGTCGCCGGGCCGCCCCCGTACGCGCCGAGCCGCCCGCCCCGGACCGCCCGCTACTTCTGCAGCACCGACAGGTCCTGCTCCGCCTCCGGCACCGACACCATCCCCCGGTCGTCCGGCAGGGTCTGGACCGTGAAGCCCGGGACACCGTCCTCCGTCGCCGCCAGGGTGCGGGCCGCGTAGACCGGACCGCCGGACAGCGGCTCCACGGTGAGGGCGTAGGTGCCCTTCAGGCCGGTCGGGACGGGGGCGTCGATGTCCTGGGTGGTGCCGGCCTTGATCGTGTACGTCTGGGAGACGGCCGTACCGCCCTCGTCGCCCGCCGACGCGGTGACCTTGACCTTGGCGGCCCGGGTCGGTGCCGTCAGGGAGAGCGTGGAGCCCTTGCCGCTGTTGTCGGCGGACGTCGCGCGCGTGTCCACCGGCGCGGTGGCCGGGATGAACGCCGTCTCCTGCTTGCCGCTCTTGCCCCGGACGACCTGGAGCGCGGCCACCACCGGAACGGACTCGTCGGTGGGGGTCAGGACCAGGGAGCCCGCCTCGCCGCGGGTGACGTCACCGAGGTCGACGGCGGTCGTCATGCCGGCCTTGACGTGCACCGTCTCGTTCCCGGCGGGCGTGATCAGCCCGGTGGGCGAGGCGAGCCGCACCTTGAGGTCGGCGTCCGCGTCGCCGGGCGTGAAGGCGATCAGCCGTACGGACGTGGCGTCCTTCGGGATGCCGGGCAGGACCAGGCTGCCCGCCGGGTCGGTGGAGGCGGCCAGCCAGTCGCCTCCCGCCTTGTCGTCCAGGGCCTGCACGGCGGCTCCCACGCGCCCGCTGCGCACGTTCACGTGCACCGTGAGGTCGGTCTGCTTCTCGTCGGTGAGCGTGGACAGCAGGATCGGCTCGCTGGAGTGCGGCTGGACCGTGATGCCCTCCCCCACCGTCGAGTCGAGGGCGCCGTCCTTGCCGTAGAGCCCGATGTCGACGACGGCGGCCGAGTCGTCGGGGTTGGTCAGATGCACGTAGTCGGTGCGGCCGGCGTCCGTGCTGGCGCCCGGGAACCAGAACTCGGTGTCGGGGGCCGTGCAGTTGACGCCCTGCAGACCGCGTCCCGTGCCCGCGGCGACCTCCGTGGTCTCCTGCACCGTCCAGCCGGGCGCGAACCTGCCCTCCGCGGTGCCGACGAGCGCCGGCGTGTCGGAGCCGGAGGCGTCACCCGTGGCGGGGGTGCCGGGCTCCTTGGGGGTGAGGATCGCCTTGGCGGTCTTCTTCTTGCCGCTCTTCTTGCTGCCCGCGGTGCCGCTCGTGGTGTCGTCCGACTGCTCGGTGGCCGCCTGCAGCCGGGCCGTTCCGCCGCTGTCCGTGCCCTTCGTGACGGGCGTGAACGACGTGTACGACGTGTCGGCGATGTCGGAGAGGCTGGGCGCCGGGCACAGCAGCGTGGTGCGCTCCACGGGCAGTTCGGCGGCCGTCCTGGCGGCGTTCGCGCCGGAGGCGCCCGGCGCGGTGAGCGAGGCGATGCCCGTGACGGCGGCGAGCGCGGCGGTGCCGGCGATCAGGGACAGGGTGGTGCGGTTCACTGCTGACTCCCGTCGGGGCGCTCAGGGGCGTGCGGGTGCGGCTGCTGCGTCGGGTCGTACGCGGGGTCGTAGCCCTGCTGCTGGTACGCCGACGGGTCGTACGCCGGGTCGTACGCCCCCTGGCTCGCGCCGCCGTACGCGTACGGGTCGTACTGGCCGCCCTGGTAGGGGTCGGCCTGGTACGTCTGGTCGTACGCGCCCGCCGGGTACTGCTGGGCGCCCTGGTACTGCTCGCCGTACTCGCCGCCGTACTGGGCGCCCGCGTACGTGGCCGGGTTCCACTCGTCGTACGCCTGCTGCTGCGGCACCGCTACGGGGACCTCCTCCTGCGCGGGAGACGGGAACTCCTCGCTCTGGCCGGCCTCTTCGGCCTCCGCCTGGGCGCGCAGGCGGCGGGCGCGGCGGCCCTCGCCGGCGACGGCCTGGGCGGGGATCGACGGCTCCTCGGGGAGGTCGTCGTCGACGTCGCGGCGGCGGCCGGGCAGGGCGAGGACGACGAGGACGAGGGCGAGGGCGCCCTGGGCCCACAGCCAGGCGGTGTGGGTGATCGGGTCGTCGTAGGTGACGTCCAGCCTGCCGCCGGAGGCGGGCAGTTCGAAGCCCTGGGCCCAGCCGTCGACGGTGGTGCGGGTGAGCGGCTTGCCGTCCAGGGTGGCCGTCCAGCCCTCGGCGACGGTGTCGGCGAGGCGCAGGACGCGGCCCGCGGAGCCCGCGGGGACGGTGGTGTGGATCTCCACGGGGCCGGCGGCGACGGGCTGCGCCGTGCCGGAGCCGGAGGCGGGGACGACGGTGGCGCGCGCGACCTCCTGGTCGACCCGCCACAGGGCGCTGCCGCCCTGCTGGCTGAGGCGGCTGAGGCCGGGCGTGGCGTCCAGCACGCGCGTGACCTCGCGCGGCGCGCCCTTGTGGACGAGGACGTAGCGGACGGCGAACTTGCCGAGCTGGTCGGCCTGGTCGGCGCCGGAGCCGGCGACGAGGTTGGCGACGACCTTGTCCAGCCGGGCGTTGTCGCCGTCGGCCGCGGCGATCTCGGCGTCGCCGAGGCGGGCGCCGGAGCCGCGTACGAGGGTGTAGCCGACGCGCGCGGCGGAGTCGCTGTCGAGGACGAGCGTGCGGGCCTGGTCGCGGGTGCCGCTCTCCTCGGCGACGAACGCGGGCACCTGCACGGGGTCGCGGCGCTCCAGCGGTCCGTCGGCGCCGCGGATCATCCAGCCGCCGGCGACGAGCAGCGGGCCCGCGGCCGAGGCGAACGCGATCAGCGCGGCCACCGGCTGGCGCCAGCCGAAGCTCTGCTCGGCGACACGCGCGCGTGCCCCGTCGGCGCCCATGACGGCGGCGCTCAGCAGGGCGATGCCGTAGACGAGGGTGGCCGGGCCCGCCCAGGTCGAGTGGTTGGAGAGCACCGCGAAGACGAGGCCCACGAGGGCGACCGCCCAGGCCGTCCGGATGCCGAACCGGCGCTCCGAGCGCAGCAGCGCGGCCAGGGCGGCCAGGACGATGCCGATGAGCATCAGTCCGTGCACCGTGCCGGGGCCGCCGGGGCTCGCGCCCAGCAGGTCGAGCGCGGAGGCCGCCGAGGAGCCGTACTCCAGCCCGGCCTCCTTGAAGAAGCCGAACGGCAGCAGGGTCAGCGACCAGGGCGCCAGCACCAGCAGCGGGGTGCCGAGCTGGGCCAGGAAGCGCAGGCCGTAGGCGGCGAGGTCGGCGCGGCGCAGGGCCAGGACGGCGAGGCCGAGGAGCAGCGCGACGGGCCACACGATCGGCGTGAACGCGGTGGTGACCGTCAGCAGCAGCGCGTACGCCCAGGTGGCGCGCCAACTGCCGCGGGCGCCGGAGGAGTTCGTGAGGCCGCCGGCGGCGACGCCCGCGCGCGCGAGGAGCGGCAGCAGCACGGCGAGGACGGCGGTGCCGATCCGGCCGCCGGCGAGCGCGCCGGTGGCGGCGGGCAGGAAGGCGTAGGCGACGGCCGCCCACGCGCGCAGGAGGCGGGATTCCACCAGCGGGCGGGAGGCGAAGTAGGCGGTGAAGCCGGCCAGCGGAACGGAGGCGACCAGCAGGACGGTGACCGCGAGTCCGGTCGAGCCGAACAGCACGGAGGCCAGCATCGCGACCATCGCCAGGTACGGCGGGGCGGACGGGGTGCCGCCGGTGCCGACCGCGTGCCAGGAGTCGAGGTAGCGCGACCACAGCTCGCCGGAGTCGGCCGGGGCGGGCAGCAGGGAGCCGCCCGCGAGCGCGCCGGAGCCGAGCAGGTCGCGGCAGGCGACCAGGGAGACGAACAGCAGCACCAGGAAGAGCATCGGGCCGGGCTTGCGGGCGATGCGCTTGAGGCGGGCGAACTGCTCGATCTCCAGGAAGTCGGCGTCGTCGCCGCCGGGTCCGGACTCCACCGCGCCGCCGTGCCGGCCGGCGCCCGTGGTGGCCTCGGCGTCGGAGCTGCTGAGGAAGCTGCCCGCGGCCTGTTCGACGGTGGCCCGCACGGTCGCGCCGGGCGGCGGGAACAGCGCCCGCAGCTCGCCCTTGTCGATCTGCGGGGTGCCGCGCCGGCGTCGGCCGGCGATGATCCGCTCGGGCCTGAGCAGCGTGCCCAGCAGGCCGCGGATCTCGTCGACGGCCTGTCCGGGGACCTTGCCGACGAGGTAGGCGACCGTGCGCAGCAGCGTGCCGACGACCAGGCGCACCAGCACCCAGGGCAGCACGGCCGTACGCGAGTTGACCAGCAGGGTGTAGACGGCGCCGGCCTTGTCGACCATGTGCGGGGAGGCGGCGCTGCGGCCCACGCAGTCGACGGTGCGGCGCTCGCGGGAGGCGGCCTCCGCGTGGCGTACGACCGCCTCGGGGGCGACGAGGACGCGGTGGCCGGCGGCGGTGGCGCGCCAGCACAGGTCGACGTCGTCGCGCATCAGGGGCAGCCGCTTGTCGAAGCCACCGAGCTGCTCGAAGACGTCCCGGCGGACCAGCATGCCGGCGGTGGACACCGACAGCACCGCGCGCACGTGGTCGTGCTGGCCCTGGTCCTGTTCACGGCGGTCCAGGCCGGTCCAGCGGCGGCCGGAGTGGGCGATGGTGACGCCGACCTCCAGCAGCTGCCGTCTGTCGTACCAGCCGCGCAGCTTGGGGCCGACGATAGCGACGTCGTCGCGGCCCAGTTCCAGTTCGTTCTCCACCACGCGCAGCAGTTCGGCCAGCGCACCGGGCTCGGGGGCGCAGTCGTCGTGCAGCAGCCACAGCCACTGGACCGGTTCGCCGTAGGGGAGCTCCGGCATGTCGTAGGCGTCGTCGCGCCACGTGCGCGTGACCGGGTCCCAGCCGCTGGGGCGCTTGAGGTAGGGCAGCTCGTCCGGGGTGAGCACCGGGGCGGTGCGGGCGGCCTCCTCGACGGCCTGGCCGAAGCCGGTGCGCCGGGCGAGGTGGAGCACGTGGTCGGCCCCGAGGGCGTCGGTGACCAGCTGGGCGGAGTCGTCCGCGCTGCCGGTGTCGGCGGCCATGACGGCCTGGACGGGGCGCTCCTGGCCGAGCAGCCCGGCGAGCGCGTCGGGCAGCCAGCGGGCGCCGTCGTGGGAGACCAGCACCGCGGTCACCACATGGCGCGGGAACTCGGGAGTGGCAGCGTGGTCGTGGGCTGCCGTATGGCTGTGGACGGACATCGAGGTACGGGCCCCGGTTCGATGGACTGCGGTGGACGTCTGCGTCCCCTGGGGGCGACGAGGCGTCTCGGACGAGCGACCACACTATCGGCTGGGCATGATGAGGGCCCGCCGCCTGTGGATAACCCACCTGCGACGGGCCGTTCATGACGGAGGTGCGCTCTAGACGGCGGCCTTCTTCAGTCTGCGGCGCTCGCGCTCGGACAGACCGCCCCAGATGCCGAACCGTTCGTCGTTGGCGAGGGCGTACTCAAGGCACTCGGAGCGGACCTCACAGGCGAGGCAGACCTTCTTGGCCTCGCGGGTGGAGCCGCCCTTCTCGGGAAAAAAGGACTCGGGGTCGGTCTGGGCGCACAGCGCGCGCTCCTGCCAGCCGAGTTCCTCGTCCGCGTCGTCGACCAGCAGTTGCTGCACCAGCTCGGTCATGTGCGCCCCTCGTCTGTCTTTCGCGTCCCCGTGATGTAGCCGTTACCGATTCCGGCTGAACGACACGAGTGAAATTACAAGTGTGCTGCTCCGGGCGAGTCAAGCCGAGATCTGCTATTGGGCCCCTTATTCACTCTGCGGAACCAAGGCCTTGCGGAAAGTGTTCAAATCGGCATAAACCTTGACATGCAGACGAGGCCCATCCGGGCCTCCCACCCCTATAGGAGTCTGTACGGGGAAGGACGCCCAGATGTTCGATCCCGTTCCACGCGCATCCCGAGGCGTCCCGGATCACGGTCGGATCACAGGAGCGCAACGGGGCCCGTGCGCCTGGTTGTGCGCCATGTGTCCCGGTACCCCCATGCACAAACCTTTCACCTGGCAGATGAACCGGATGAGGTGAAACACGTCCCACATACCGGGTGTCGAGTTGACAGTGCAGGTGTGAACCGCTGTCCTTGTGGGCATGCTCGCGAACTCGGCACTCACCTCGACCCGCACCGCCGGGTCCCACGGTGCTGCCCGCGCTCGCTGTAGCTGTCGCTGTTCCAGCTGTTGAGCCTGCCCGCTCCGGCTGACGACCGAGTCCTCCGCGGCTCTTCCGTCGTTCCCCTCTGACCCCCTTTCACTGAGGAACCACCGCACCCCTATGAACAGCGACAGCGACCTCCAGATCGCCGGCGACATCCTCGAAGTCCCGCACCTGCTGCAGCCCCCGCGCGAACACCCCGTGACCGTCGCCGAGTTCGTCGGCCTGGCCCGCTCCCTCGCCGCCGACCGCTCCCAGTGGGAGCACCTCGTGCGCTACGACGCCACCACGCGCTGGTACCACCGGCTGCGCACCGGGCCCGGCTACGAGGTCTGGCTGCTGTCCTGGGTGCCCGGGCAGGGCAGCGGGCTGCACGACCACGGCCGCTCCTCCGGCGTGCTGACCGTGCTGGAGGGCACGCTCACCGAACGCACCGCGCGGGGCACGCGCGCGCTCGGCGAGGGGGCGCAGCGGGTGTTCGCGCCGGGCTACGTGCACGAGGTCGTCAACGACACGCTGGAGCCGGCCATAAGCCTGCACGTCTACTACCCGGGCCTGACGGAGATGCCGATGCACACGGCTCAGCACTGCGAGGCGCGGCCGGTGACCGCCTCGGGCACGACCGCGTGACCGCCCGACGCGCGGCTGCCTGACGCGATGTCGTACCCGCCTGCAAGACTGAGACCCATGCGCATCGTGGTTCTGGCAGGCGGCATCGGCGGTGCCCGTTTCCTGCGCGGTCTGAAGCGGGCCGTGCCGGACGCGGAGATCACCGTCATCGGCAACACCGGGGACGACATCCACCTCTTCGGGCTGAAGGTCTGCCCGGACCTCGACACGGTGATGTACACCCTCGGCGGCGGCATCAACGAGGAGCAGGGCTGGGGCCGGGCCGACGAGACCTTCCACCTCAAGGAGGAGCTCGCGGCGTACGGCGTGGGCCCCGAGTGGTTCGGGCTCGGCGACCGGGACTTCGCCACGCACATCGTGCGGACCCAGATGCTCGGCGCCGGATATCCGCTGAGCGCGGTGACCGAGGCGCTGTGCGACCGGTGGAAGCCGGGCGTCCGGCTGATCCCCATGACCGACGACCGCGTCGAGACGCACGTGGCGATCGAGGCCGACGGCGAGCGCAAGGCGGTCCACTTCCAGGAGTACTGGGTGCGGCTGCGGGCCTCGGTGCCGGCCGAGGCGGTCGTGCCGGTCGGCGCGGAGCAGGCGAAGCCGGCACCGGGGGTGCTGGAGGCGATCGCGGAGGCGGACGTCGTCCTCTTCCCGCCGTCCAACCCGGTCGTGTCCGTGGGCACCATCCTCGCCGTGCCGGGCATCCGCGAGGCGATCGCCGAGGCCGGCGTGCCGGTGGTGGGCCTGTCCCCCATCGTCGGGGACGCGCCCGTGCGGGGCATGGCCGACAAGGTGCTCGCGGCGGTCGGCGTGGAGTCGAGCGCCGCGGCGGTGGCCGAGCACTACGGCTCGGGACTGCTGGACGGCTGGCTCGTCGACACGGTGGACGCCGGCGCCGTGGAGCGGGTGGAGGCGGCCGGCATCCGGTGCCGGGCGGTGCCGCTGATGATGACCGACCTCGACGCCACCGCGCAGATGGCCCGCGAGGCGCTCGCGCTGGCGGAGGAGGTGCGGGGCGCGTGAGCGGCGAGGACACGGGGGCGGCGGGCCGGGCGGACGGTCCCGGGTACCGGGTCTGGGCCGTCGACGGGATTCCCGAGGTGCAGCGGGGGGACGACCTCGCCAAGCTGATCGCCGACGCCGAGCCGGGGCTCGTCGACGGGGACGTGCTGCTCGTCACCTCGAAGATCGTCTCCAAGGCGGAGGGGCGGATCGTCGCGGCCGTCGACCGGGAGGCCGCCATCGACGCCGAGACCGTGCGCGTGGTGGCGCGGCGCGGGACGCTGCGGATCGTCGAGAACCGCCAGGGGCTGGTCATGGCCGCCGCCGGCGTCGACGCGTCCAACACCCCGTCGGGGACGGTGCTGTTGCTGCCCGAGGACCCGGACGCCTCGGCGCGCGCGATCCGGGACGGGCTGCGCGACGCCCTCGGTGTCGACGTCGGCGTCGTCGTCACCGACACCTTCGGGCGCCCCTGGCGCTCGGGGCTCACCGACGTCGCGATCGGCGCCGCCGGCGTGCGGGTGCTGGACGATCTGCGCGGCGGCACGGACGCGTACGGCAATGCGCTGAGCGCGACGGTCGTGGCCACGGCCGACGAGCTGGCCGCCGCCGGCGACCTGGTCAAGGGCAAGGCGGCCGGGAGGCCGGTCGCAGTCGTGCGCGGGCTGGCGCACCTGGTGGCCGACGAGCACGGGGAGGGGGCACGGGCCATGGTGCGCGGGGCACGCGACGACATGTTCCGGCTCGGGACGTCGGAGGCGGTACGGGAGGCGGTGGCCCAGCGCCGTACGGTACGGGCGTTCACCGACGAGCCCGTCGACCCCGGGGCCGTGCGGCGGGCGGTGGCGCTCGCGGTCACCGCGCCGGCGCCGCATCACACGACGCCGTGGCGGTTCGTGCTGCTGGAGTCGGCCGAGGCGCGCAGCCGGCTGCTGGACGCGATGCGGGAGGCGTGGATCGCGGATCTGCGGCGGGACGGCAAGAGCGAGGAGTCCATCGCCAGGCGGGTGCGGCGGGGGGACGTCCTGCGCAACGCGCCGTATCTGGTGGTGCCGTGTCTCGTCATGGACGGGTCGCACACGTACGGCGACCCGCGGCGGGACGGGGCCGAGCGGGAGATGTTCGTCGTCGCCGCCGGGGCCGGGGTGCAGAACTTCCTGGTCGCGCTGGCCGGGGAGCGCCTGGGCTCGGCGTGGGTGTCGTCGACGATGTTCTGCCGGGACGTGGTGCGCGAGGTGCTGGGGCTGCCGCAGGACTGGGATCCGATGGGGGCCGTGGCGGTCGGGCATCCGGCGGAGGAGCCGCGGCCCCGGCCGGACCGGGACGCGGACGCTTTCGTCGAGGTGCGGTGACGGGCGTGCTTCTGCGCCTACCCTCGTGAGGACACCCAGGGACCTCAAGGACGTCTTTCGTGGCAGGACGGTTTTCTCCGCGGCCCACTCGCACGACCGTGCGGGGCGGGCATGTCGCCGTGCCCGCGGGGATACCCCGGCAGGCCGCGGCGCCCGCGCGCGTGCGGACCGTCGTGCCGGAGGGGCCGCTCGATCTCGGGCTGGTGCTGGGGCCGCTGCGCCGCGGACCCGGCGATCCGACGTTCCGGGCCATGCCCGACGGGTCCGTGTGGCGGGCGAGCCTGACCCCCTGCGGGCCCGGGACCCTGCGGGTCTGCGCCGGCGGGGGTGCCGTCCGGGGTGAGGCCTGGGGGCCCGGGGCCGAGTGGCTGCTGGAGCAGTTGCCGCAGCTGCTGGGGGCGGCCGACGAACCGGAGGCGTTCGTGCCCCGGCACCGGGTGGTGGCCTCGGCGTGGCACCGCCGGCCGGGGTTGCGGCTGACGCGGACCGGGCTGGTGCTGGAGTCGTTGATCCCGTCGGTGCTGGAGCAGAAGGTCACCACCGACGAGGCGTACCGGGCGTGGCGCCTGCTGGTGCGCAAGTTCGGTGAACCGGCGCCGGGGCCCGCGGCCGGCGGGCGGCTGTGGGTGATGCCGGCGCCCCGGACCTGGGCGCTCGTTCCCTCCTGGGAGTGGCACCGGGCCGGCGTCGACAACAAACGGGCCGCCACGATCCTGCGGGCCGTCCGGGTGGCCGGGCGGCTGGAGGAGGCCGTGGGCATGTCACCGGAGAAGGCGCAGGCCCGTCTGGAGGTGGTGCCCGGCATCGGGCCCTGGACCTCCGCCGAGGTGGTCCAGCGCAGTCACGGCGCCGCGGACGCGGTGACCGTCGGGGACCTGCATCTGCCCGGCATCGTGGGCTGGGCGCTGGCCGGGGACCGGGACGCGGACGACGCCGCCATGCTGAAGCTGCTGGAGCCGTACGCGGGCCAGCGGCACCGGGCGGCCCGGTTCATCCTGCTCAGCGGCCACACACCGGCGAGACGGGCACCGAAGATGCCCCGCTTCGACATCGGCCGCCTCTGAACCCGGCCCATCCGGCGTCAAACCCGTTCCGGCCCGTCCGGCGTTCGAGGACGAGGCCGAAGGCCGACGGGGGCTTGGGGGCACAGCCCCCGGAGACGCGCACCCCACCACACCAGAGACGCACACCCCCACCGCCCCGCACCCGCCTACTGGTCCGAGGAGAACCGCACCGCCCCCGCCGGAATCCGCGCATCGCACCACACCCGCACGCCGTCCCGCAGTTCGTTGTCCGCACCGATGACCGCGCCGTCCCCAATGACCGTGCCGGTGAGGATCGACCGCTCCCCCACCCGGGCCCGCGTCCCGATGAGGGAGTCGGTGACGACGGCGCCGGGCTCGATGACGGCGCCCGGCAGGATCGTGGAGCCGGAGACCCGCGCGCCCTCGGCGACGAACGCGCCCTCGCCGACCACCGTGCCGTCCGTCAGCTTGGCGTCGGGGGCGACCGTGGCCGTGGGCAGGACGAGCCGGTCGCCGCAGCGGCCGGGGACCGCCGGGGAGGGGGCGCGGCCGAGGACGAGGTCCGCCGAACCCCGTACGAAGGCCGCCGGTGTGCCCAGGTCGAGCCAGTACGTCGAGTCGACCATGCCCTGGAGGTGGGCGCCGGCCGACAGCAGGCCGGGGAAGGTCTCGCGCTCGACGGAGACCGGACGGCCCGCCGGGATGGTGTCGATGAGGGAGCGGCGGAAGACGTACGCCCCCGCGTTGATCTGGTCGGTGACGATCTCCTCGGGCGTCTGGGGCTTCTCCAGGAACGCCAGCACCCGGCCCGTGTCGTCCGTGGGGACCAGGCCGTAGGCGCGGGGGTCGGTCACCTTCGTCAGGTGCAGGGTGACGTCGGCGCCCGTCGTCTCGTGGGTGCGCACCAGCCTGCGGATGTCGAGGCCGGTGAGGATGTCGCCGTTGAAGACCAGGACCGGGTCGTCGGGGGCGGAGTGCAGGCGGGCGGCGACGTTGCGGATCGCGCCGCCGGTGCCGAGGGGCTCCTCCTCGGTCACGTACTCGATGTGCAGGCCGAGCGACGAGCCGTCGCCGAAGTACGGTTCGAAGACGTCGGCGAGGTAGGAGGTGGCCAGCACGATGTGCTCGACGCCCGCCGCTCTCGCTCTCGCCAGCTGGTGGGTGAGGAAGGGGACCCCGGCGGCGCGGACCATGGGCTTGGGCGTGCGCACGGTGAGCGGGCGCAGCCGCGTGCCCTTGCCGCCGACCAGGAGGATCGCTTCTGTCACCTGTCGTCTCCGCTTCCTGCCGGGACCGGCCGAACTGTCTTTCGGCCGGTCAGTGTATGCAGAACGTGTGTACAGATGGTTGCGCGACGCCTTCGACGCCCCGGTGACGGGCGGTGGTTCCGCCGGCCGGCCCTATCGGCCCTGGTAGCGGGCCGCGGTCGAGCGGGCCGTGCCGAGTTTGCGGTAGAGCTGCCAGCCCGGGCACTCCGTGGAGTAGCCGTCGCGGTGGCCCGAGATGACGTTCAGTCGTACGTTCCTGCCCTTGCGGTAGAGATTGCCACCGCCGGACTTCAGATATGTCTTGCCGCGGGGGTTGCCGCCCCACAGGCCGAGCTTCCAGGCCGTGAGCCGGGCGATGGCCTTGAGGGCTGCGGCGGGCGGCTTGTGGGAGCCGAAGCTGCCGAGGACCGCGATCCCCATGCTGTTGGTGTTGAACCCGAGCGTGTGGGCGCCGAGGACCGGCTTGGCGACCCCTCCGGCCCGGCCCTCGTAGATGTTTCCGCACTTGTCGACGAGGAAGTTGTAGCCGATGTCGCGCCAGCCCATGCTCTTGACGTGGTAGCGGTAGATACCGCGGATGACGGAGTCGGCCTGCGAGCACTTGTACCCGTTGCCGGAGGCCGTGTGGTGCACGAAGGCCGCCTTCACCTTCTTCGTGTAGACGAACCCCTTCTCGCGCAGCTTCTCGTTGGCGCCCCAGCCGCGCCGGGTGATGATCCGCGGGCGCGGCCCGATGTACGGCTTGATCCGCTGAGTCTTCGTCAGCTCACCGCTTCCCAGGGTCCGCAGTTCCCGCACGGTGGCCGCCCGGTCGAGGGCGGGGATCTCGGTGGCGCCGAGCGGGGCGAGGTCGGCGTTGGCGGCGGACGCGGCGAGCGCCTCGGCCGACTCCGTGCCCTTGGGCACGCCGGCCTGGATGCCGTGCAGCGCGGGCGGCAGGGCCTCGCGGGTGCGGGGGTCGGCGCCGGGGTCGACGAGTTCGAGGCGCAGGCCGGTGGGGAGCGCGGGAGCGGAGGTGACGGTACGGGGGCCACGGGCGGTGTCCTCCGTACGGCGCTCCGCCGCGGCCCGCACCCGCACCTCCACGCCGTCCGAGTCGCCCACCCACAGCGGTGCGGTGGAGCCGCGCACATGCCCCGGCACGCGCTCGGCGGCGCCCGGGTCGGGCGCGTCGTCGTTGTGCGTCTCCACGTCCTGCCAGCCGGACCAGGCACCGGTGGCGGCGGCGCGGGTGCGGACCTGGACGCGGCCCTCCAGCGCGGTGTCCGGGTCGTCCCAGACGACGCCGACCAGGGAGAAGTGCCGTACGTCGCGGCGGGCGAGGCCCTGTTCGGGGGCGCCGGGGGCCGCGGAGCTGCCGCGGGAGCGGGCGAGCGGGGCGAGGGGCAGGGACTGGGTGCTGCCGGGGACGCCGTCCGGCTGAGCCTGCGTCAGCACGGGTCCCGCACCGCTCGACGCCGCCGGCGCGATCGTCACCGCGGCGGCGGGCGAAGTCGACGGAAGGGCGAGGGCGGCCGCACAGGTGACGCCGATCGAGGAAGCAAGGAATCCACGCATGCTTCGGATACTGGACATAGTCATACATACATGTCCATCCGAGAACTGACGGTCCGTCGGCTCCCGTTCCGCCGAACCGGTGGCCCCGCGCCGGGGTGCGCGGCGCCGCGCCGCGTACGCTGTCCCGGGTGAACGCCAGTGATCGCACCCCTGCCGACCTGCTGACTTCCGCGCTCGCCGCGGACCCCGGACGCCCCTTGGTGACGTTCTACGACGACGCCACCGGCGAGCGCGTCGAACTGTCCGTGGCGACCTTCGCCAATTGGGTGGCCAAGACCGCGAACCTCCTCCAGGGCGACCTGGCGGCCGCGCCGGGCGACCGGGTGGCCCTGCTGCTGCCCGCGCACTGGCAGACGGCGGTGTGGCTGCTGGCGTGTTCGTCGGTGGGGGTCGTGGCCGACGTGGGCGGGGATGCGGGGGCCGCGGACGTCGTGGTGAGCGGGCCGGACACGCTGGAGGCGGCGCGGGCCTGCCGCGGTGAGCGGGTCGCGCTCGCGCTCCGGCCGCTCGGCGGGCGGTTCCCGCAGGCTCCCGAGGGGTTCGTCGACTACGCCGTGGAGGTGCCCGGGCAGGGCGACCGGTTCGTGCCGTTCTCGCCGGTGGACCCCGAGGAGGCCGCGCTGATCGTGGCCGGGCGGGAGTTCAGCGGCGCGGAGGTCGTGGAGCGGGCCCGGGCGGAGGCGGCGGGACTGGGGCTGACGGGGCCCGGATGCCGCATCCTGTCGGGGCTGCCGTACGACACGTGGGACGGGCTGAACGCGGGGCTGTACGGGCCGCTCGCCACCGGGGGGTCGGTGGTGCTGTGCCGGAACCTCGCGGAGGGGGAGGTCCTGGACAGGCGGATCGAGAGTGAGCGGGTGACCGTCGTACGGCGGTGAGCGGGGGCTCACCCGTTTGGATCAGCCCGGCCCGCCATCCCGCGCCCTTCCCGTCATGGTCGTAAGCAGCACCTGTTCGTACAGCAGCACCTGTTCGTACGCCATGAGGGGTGGGTCGGCACGTGGACGGCAGCGGCGCCTCCGCCAGCGGCGTGGGGCTCAGGCGACGGCGCCGGCGCAGGTGGGTGCGCGGCGGCGGCACCGCCGTGGCCCTCGTCGTCCTGGGAGCCGTCGGCGCCGGCGCGGCCGCCTACGTGAAGCTGAGCGGGAACATCACCGCCGACGACGCGGCCGCCGCCGAACTGGCCCGGTACGAGAAGCAGCGGCCCACCTCGCTCGTCAAGGACGCGCAGAACATCCTGCTCATCGGGTCGGACTCGCGGGCGGGGGACGGCAACGCCCGCTACGGGCGGGACTCGGGCACCGAGCGGTCGGACACCACGATCCTGCTGCACCTGTCGGCCGGGCGGCACAGCGCCACGGCCGTGTCCCTGCCCCGCGACCTGATGGTGGACGTGCCCGACTGCCGGCGCCCGGACGGCAGCCGCAGCGAGCCGGTGTTCACCATGTTCAACCACGCCTTCCAGATCGGCGGTTCCGCCTGCACCATCCGGACCGTCGAGAAGCTCACGGACGTCCGCGTCGACCATCACGTCGTCGTGGACTTCCACGGGTTCAAGGAGATGGTCGACGCGGTCGACGGGGTGCGGATCTGCCTGCGCGAGCCCGTCCACGACAAGGCCGCCAAGCTGGACCTGCCCGCGGGGCGCGTGACGCTCGACGGCGAGCAGGCGCTCGGTTACGTACGGGCCCGCAAGTCCCTCGGGGACGGCAGCGACACCGACCGGATGGACCGCCAGCAGCGGTTCCTGGGGGCGCTCGTCAACAAGGTGCGGAGCAACGACGTACTGCTGAATCCGGTGAAGCTGTATCCGGTGCTGGACGCCGCCACTTCCTCCCTCACCACCGACCCGGATCTGGCGAATCTGCGCGGCCTGTACGAACTCGTGCGCGGAATGCGCGACATCCCCACCGAACGGGTGCAATTCCTGACCGTTCCACGGGAGTCGTACGTCTACGACTCCAATCGCGACCAACTGGTGGAACCGGCGGCGCAGAAACTCTTCGAACGGCTGCGCAGGGACGCCCCGGTGACGGTGACGGCGGCCGACGAATCCGTGCCGGCCGACGACGCTTCCGCGGCGCCCGCCTTCCGCGGCAATACGGCCGCGGAGGATCGATGTTAGGTAAATCACTCGCCAAAACACCGTACTGATGTCCGAGAAAAAGGGGCGAATTGACCAGTGTTGGGCGTCAAATTTGCCGGCGATGGCACCTGGCACTGAACTGTCCGGATAGTGTGAGCCGTCCGGTGCCCTCGGCCGTACCTAGGCTTGAGCACTGTGAGACCGAGACCCGAGCGCCTTGAAGGGGGGAAGGCGCCGCGCCCCGACGGAGGATTCGGACGACCGTGGACGCGACAGGCCGTGGGCGGGCGGAGGACATCGACCCCGCCGACCAGTGGGTGCTCAATCCGAACACCGGCGAATACGAACTGCGACTGACTCCTTCCGCACCGCAGTCGGCGGTCCCCGGCCCCCGCAGAGCCGCCTCCCGCACGGCGGGCGGCACTGCCGGCGCGGTGCGCAGCCGCACGGCCGCGCCGGACCGGCTCACCCCCGACACCGTGCCCTCCCCGCGCAGGCGCCGCGGCGCGCCCGAGGAGCCGCTGCCGGGGCGGCGCGGGCGCCGGCCGGTGAAGAAGAAGGGCAAGGCGAAGAAGGTCCTGCTGTGGACCGGCGGGACGATGGCCTTCGTGCTGGTGGCCGCCGCGGGCGGTGCCTACCTGTACATCAAGCACCTCAACGACAACATCCAGTCCGTCTCCGACGACGGCGCGAGCACCGGTGGCTTCAACAAGGGCAAGGCGATCAACATCCTGCTGATCGGCACCGACAAGCGCACCGGCAAGGGCAACACGAAGTACGGCGACGCCGGCAGCGTCGGCCACGCGGACACCACGATCCTGCTGCACGTCTCCAAGGACCGCTCCAACGCCACCGCGCTGAGCATCCCGCGTGACCTGATCACCGACGTCCCGGACTGCCCGACCACGCAGAAGGACGGCTCCACCAAGGTCATCGCGGGCACGGAGAACGTCCGCTTCAACACCAGCCTCGGCCAGGACGACCGTACGCCCAGCTGCACCATGCGCACCGTCACCGAGCTGACCGGGATCACGCCGGACGACTTCATCGTCGCCGACTTCAACGCGGTCAAGACGCTGACCACGGCGGTGGGCGGCGTCGACGTGTGTCTCGGCAAGGACATCAACGACCCCGACTCGCACCTGAACCTGAAGAAGGGCATGCAGCACATCGAGGGCGAGACCGCGCTCGCCTTCGTGCGCACCCGGCACGCGGTCGGCTTCGGCGGCGACCTGAGCCGGATCACGCTGCAGCAGCAGTTCCTCAGCGCACTCATGCGCAAGCTGAAGTCGAACTCGACGCTGACCAACCCGGCGAAGATGGTGAAGGTCGCCGAGGCGGCCACCAAGGCGCTCACGGTCGACGACAACCTCGACAGCATCGGCAAGCTGAAGGACCTCGGGCTGGAGCTGGGCAAGCTCAACCCGAAGAACCTCACGTTCACCACCGTGCCGGTGGTCGACAACCCGGCCGAGAAGGTGAAGGCGACCGTCGTCCTGAACGAGTCGACGGCGCCCCAGGTCTTCGACATGATCAAGAACGACGTGTCGTTCACCGCGGTCAAGAAGCAGAAGCAGAAGGAGGCGGCCGCCGTCGCCGCCCGCCTCAAGGGCACCAAGTCCGCCGCCTCGGAAGTGCGGGTGCGCATCCTCAACGGCGGCGCGGACGCCGGCAGCGCCCAGGCCGAGCTGAACTACCTGCAGAACGACGAGGGCGTGCTGAAGTCGGAGAACGCCGGCAACGCGGACGCCGCGCAGGCGAAGACGACGCTGGAGTACGCGCCCGACCAGGCCGACCAGGCCCGCCGGCTGGCGGACATCCTGGGCCTGTCCGGCTCGCAGATGAAGCCGGGCAAGAGCGTCACCAACTCGCAGGGCCTGCCCACCATGACCCTGACCCTGGGCAAGGACTTCAAGGGGGCCGGGGTCAAGTTCAACTCGTCCTCGGGGTCCGCCCCAGCGGGGGTGCAGAAGTCGACGGCCGACAAGGTCGAGTGCGCCAAGTAGTGACCTGAGGGGCCCGTCCCGCGTCTAACAGGACGCGGGCGGCCCGTTTTTCACGCCTGTCCCGCGTCCAACGTTTCATGGTCGTCGTGCGTCCAACAGGGGGGCAGGGCGCATCTGCTTCGTGGTGTGAGGGTGGGGAGGACGGGGAGTGGCGCACAGCAGTCTGGAAGGGGTACGGCCCCGGGGGGCCGACGAGGGGGCCGATCGTCCGGAGGGCGGCAGACACGGCGGCCGGCGGCCGCCGCGGCGGCGGGGGCGCCGGGTGCTGCGCTGGTCGGCGACCGTGCTGTCGGTGCTGATACTGGGCACCGCCGGCGCGGGCTACCTCTACTACCAGCACCTCAACGACAACATCCACAAGGGCGAGCGCAGCAGCGGCGACGCCAAGGCGCGCAAGAGCTCGCCGAACGCGGCCGGGCAGACCCCGCTGAACATCCTGCTGATCGGCTCCGACAGCCGTAACTCCGACGAGAACGTCAAGCTGGGCGGCGCAAAGTACGACCGCGGCAGCGCGCCCCGGGGCGACGTGCAGATGCTCATCCACCTGTCCGCGGACCGCAAGAGCGCCGCGATGGTCAGCATCCCGCGCGACACCCGGGTCGACATCCCCGAGTGCACCGACCCCGACACCGGGAAGACCTACCCGGCGACCAACACCATCATCAACGAGTCGCTGGCCCGCGGCGGCGCCGGCTGCACCCTGGCCACCTGGGAGAAGCTCACCGGCGTCTACATCGACCACTGGATGACGATCGACTTCGCGGGCGTGGTGCAGATGGCCGACGCGATCGGCGGCGTCGAGGTCTGCGTCAACCAGAACGTGTGGGACCACCCGACGGCCGCGGTGCCCGGCGGCTCCGGCCTGAAGCTGACCGCGGGCACGCACAAGGTCGAGGGCGAGCAGGCCCTGCAGTGGCTGCGCACCCGGCACGCCTGGGGCAGCGACCTGATGCGGGCCAGGGCCCAGCACATGTACCTCAACTCGATGATCCGGACGCTGAAGAAGCAGAACGTCTTCACCGACACCCCGCGGCTGATGGACCTGGCCGAGGCGGCCACCAAGTCGCTGACGGTCTCCGAGGAGATCGGCACCGTCAAGAAGCTCTACGACCTGGGCATGCAGCTCAAGGCGGTGCCCACGGACCGGGTCACCAGCATCACCATGCCCAACGTCGAGGACCCGCAGAACAAGGACCACGTCGTGCCGGACGGCGCCAACGCGGAGAAGGTCTGGGGGATGCTCCGCGACGACGTGTCCTTCGACAAGAACGGCAAGCAGGGCGCGGGGAAGAAGAAGACCACGAGCACCCCGGCCCGGGCGCCCTCCGTCGACGCGGGCGCGCTCGGCGTGCTGGTGCAGAACGCCACCCGCACCTCCACCGAGGCCGCGACCCCGCACCGGGCCGGCGCGGTGAGCGAGCTCCTCGTCGAGAAGGGCTACTCCAGGGCCGTGCCCGACGGCAGCGCCACGCTGTCCGAGGACAAGACGGTCGTACGGTATCCGAGCGCCGATCTGGAAGGGGACGCGCAGGCCGTCGCCAAGGCACTGGGCATTCCGCCGAGTGCCGTGAAGCGGTCCACGGACGTCTCCGGGGTCACGGTCGTCGTGGGATCCGACTGGCGCACCGGGACGACGTACCCGAAGCAGTCCGTGCCGTCGGCCGGGGACCTGCCCGCGGGCTCCGACGCCATCAACGGCTCGGACACCGGCCAGTGCATGGACGTGTACGCCCCCTACCGCTGGTAGCGGACCCCGGTTGACCTGGGCGAAACAGTCCCACAGCAAACTCTTATACGGTTCTTAACGAGCTGCCCGATGATGAGGCTCGCTCAGGTCCGAGGAGTCGTTCCCGACCCTGCGGACGCGGTAACGGCGGGGGCAGGGTGGGGAGGCGTGAAGGTGGCGCAGATCAGTGTGCCCGGAGAGGTGCCGGCGGTCGAGGAGACGATGCCGCTGACGCCGCAGCGGGGGCCGGGGAGCGGCGGCGGGCGGGGCGGACGCGGTCCGGACGAGCGCAGACGCCGCAGACGGCGGGCCCTGCGCTGGACGGCGCTGGTGCTGGCGGTGCTGATACTCGGGACCGCCGGCGCGGGCTACCTGTACTACCGGCACCTTAACGGCAACCTCAAGAAGGACGACCTCAACATCGGGGACGCCAAGGACCGGGCCGCGGCGTCGAAGGCGAACGCGGCCGGGCAGACCCCGCTGAACATCCTGCTGATCGGCTCCGACGCGCGCGACTCCGAGGAGAACCAGAAGCTCGGCGGCGCGAAGAGCACCTACAACACCGCCCCGCGCGCGGACGTCCAGATGCTGGTGCACGTGTCCGCGGACCGGACCAACATGTCGGTCGTCAGCATGCCGCGCGACACCCTGGTCGACATCCCCGCGTGCACGGACCCCGACACCGGCAAGAAGTACGCAGCCTCCACCTCCACCATGACCAACGCCTCGCTGGAGCGCGGCGGCCCCGGCTGCACGGTGGCGACCTGGGAGAAGCTCACCGACATCCACATCGACCACTTCATGATGGTCGACTTCTCCGGGGTGGTGTCCATGGCGGACGCCATCGGCGGCGTCCCGGTGTGCGTGGACGCCAACATCTACTCGCACACCTCCTCCGGCCACGGCTCGGGCCTGAAGCTGAAGAAGGGCACCACGTCCGTCAAGGGCAAGCAGGCGCTGCAGTGGCTGCGCACGCGCTACGGCTTCGAGGACGGCAGCGACATCGCGCGCACCAAGGCCCAGCACATGTACATGAACTCGATGGTCCGCCAGCTGCGCGCCAACGCCACGCTCTCCAACCCCGACAAGATGCTGAAGCTGGCCGAGACGGCCACCAAGGCGCTGACGGTGGACGACGGCCTGGGCACCGTGACCAAGCTCTACGACCTGAGCAAGCAGCTGAAGAAGGTCCCCACCAAGCGCATCACCATGACGACGATGCCGTGGGTGTACTCCTCCGACGGCAACCGGGTGCTGCCCAAGCCCACCGACGCGGCGAAGCTGTTCCGGCTGGTGCGCGAGGACATCGCGCTGGACGGCAAGGACAAGAAGAAGAAGTCCGCGTCGGCCACCGCCTCCGCGGACCCGGCCGCCGCCGACGACCAGATCGCCGTGCAGGTGCAGAACGGCACCAGGAGCAGCTCGCAGCTCGCCGTCACCGGCCGGGCCACCGCCGTCGCCAAGCTGCTCGTCGGCAAGGGCTTCACGCAGGCCGTCGCGGACGCCTCGACGATCCTGACCGAGGACACGACGGTCGTCCGCTACCCCAGCGCCGACCTCCAGGGCGACGCGAAGCGCGTGGCCAAGGCCCTCGGCATCCCCACCGCCCAGGTGGAGAAGTCGACGGACGTCAACGGCGTCACGCTGGTCGTCGGCGCGGACTGGCGCTCGGGGACGGCGTACCAGGCGGCGGACGACGACGACACGACCCCGGCCTCGGCGAACGCCCTGAACGGCGCCGACACCACGGCGTGCATGCACGTCGACCCGGACTACACCTGGTAGTCCGGGTCGCGCGGCGGCCGGCCGGTACTCAGCGCGAGCTGAGCACCGCCGGGCGCCGGGAGGCGATGACCCGCCTGGCGAGGGACTTCGGGCTGGTCAGGAAGCCCCAGCCCCAGCACATGTGCATGGTGGCGAGGGCCACCGGGATCTGCAGCCGCGCCTTCAGCGGCAGCCCCTTGCCGGCCGGGATCGAGCCGAGGGCGATGGCCGCCAGGTAGCCGCCGGGAACCACGAAGCCCCACGGCGTCAGCAGCGCGCCCACCACGACGCCGGCCGCGATGGCGCACAGCGCCGTCGGCGGGGCGAGGTAGCGCAGGTTGATGGAGCCCTCGTGGTAGCGGGCGACGACGTGCCGCCAACGGCCGTAGTCCTTGTACTGCTTGGCCAGCGCCTTCACGCTCGGCCGCGGCCGGTACGACACCCGCAGCTCCGGCGAGAACCAGATCAGCCCGCCGGCCTCGCGGATGCGGAAGTTCAGCTCCCAGTCCTGGGCGCGGATGAACTCCTCGTTGTATCCGCCCTGTTGCTCCAGGGCCTCGCGGCGGAAGACGCCGAGGTAGACCGTCTCGGCGGGCCCCGCCTCGCCGCCGGTGTGGAAGGCGGCGTTGCCCACGCCGATCTTCGAGGTCATCGCCGCCGCGACGGCGTGCTCCCAGTCGTTCTCGCCCTCGGCGTGCATGATGCCGCCGACGTTCATCGCGCCGGTCTCCTCCAGCAGCCGTACGGCGGTGGCGATGTAGTTCGGCGAGAGCATGCCGTGGCCGTCGACGCGGACGACGATGGGATGGCGGGAGGCCTTGATCGCCGCGTTGAGGGCGGCGGGGGTGCGGCCGGTCGGGTTCGGGACGGTGTGTACGCGCGGGTCTTCCCGGACGAGCTCGGCGGCGATCTCGTCCGTGCGGTCCGTGGACGGACCGAGGGCGATCACGACCTCCATCTCGCCGGCGTACTCCTGCGCGAGGATCGCTTGGACGGCTCCGCGCAGATGCCGCTCCTCGTCGAGGACGGGCATGATCACAGAAACGGCGGGAGGCCGCACGTCGGGGTTGGCGTTCATCGCCCGTTACGTTACCGCGAACGGGGGACACGGTTGCGCGCCGCCGAGGGCGGTAGATCGTATCGACCTACGGTGCTCACGGATCCCACGTACGGCCGTCGCCCGGAGGTGTCCCCTTGCCCACGCCGCCTCGGTCCGCCGCACCCGCCCGTCCGCAGCGCCGCACCCAGCCGCCCCGCACCCCGCAGCAGCGCGGCCCCCGGCCCCCCGTCCGGCCGAAACGGCCGCGCTGGGCCATGCGGGCGGTGACGACGCTGTCCGTCGTCGTCCTCGCCTCGGCCGGCATCGGGCACGCGGTGGTCACCAGCCTCGACGCGGACATCGCCCGGGTCGACCCCTTCAAGGACATGAAGAACCGCCCCCGCGCGGGCCACGGCACGAACGTCCTGCTGGTCGGCACGGACGGCCGCGACCAGATCACCGAGCAGGAGCGGCACCGCTTCCACCTGGGCGGGGCGCCCTGCCACTGCACCGACACGATCATGATCGTGCACATCTCGGAGGACCGGGAGCGGGCCAGCGTGGTCAGCCTGCCGCGCGACTCCTACGCCGAGGTGCCGAACGCCGACGGCAAGGGCACCCACCCGGTCAAGCTCAACGCGGCGTACGCGGAGGGCGGCCCCCACCTGACCGTGCGCACGGTCGAGAACATGACCCACGTGAAGATCGACCACTACCTGGAGGTCGACTTCACCAGCTTCATGAAGACGGTCGACGTGCTGGGCGGGGTGAGGATCTGCACCGCCGCGCCCCTGAAGGACACCTACACCGGCCTGGACCTGCCCGCCGGCACCCACACCCTGATGGGCGGCCAGGCCCTGCAGTACGTCCGCGCCCGCCACGTCGACGGCGCCTCCGACCTGGGTCGCATGAAACGCCAGCAGCGCTTCCTGGCCGCCCTCGTCGAGCGGGCCACCTCCTCCGGCATCCTGCTCAACCCGATGAAGTTCCGGGACGTGACCCGGGCCGTGCTGGGCTCGGTCCGGGCCGACAAGGGCTTCGGCACCGACGAGCTGCTGGACCTCGGCCGGGCGATGCGGAACTTCTCCCCCTCCTCCTCGGAGTTCACCACCGTCCCCATCGGCCGGATGGGCTTCATGGTCAAGGGCGTCGGCTCGACCCTGAAGTGGGACACCGCCCGGGCCGACCGCCTCTTCGCCAATCTGCGCGACGACAGGCCGCTCACCGTGCACCGGCCGCGCCCCAAGGCGGTCACGGTGGAGGTGCCCCCGCAGCAGATCCGCGTCCAGGTGGAGAACGGCACGGCGATGGCGGGCCTGGGCCGGCGGGTGGACGCGGCGCTGGCGGCCACGGGCTTCCAGACCACCCGGCAGCCGGCGAACGCCCCCGACCGCTCCGTGCAGCGCACGGTCGTCGCCTACGACCCCCGCTGGGACCGCTCCGCCCGCTCGCTCGCCGCCGCCCTGCCCGGCAGCGAGCTGCGGCCGGTGAAGGGGCTGGGGCCGACGCTGAAGGTGATCGCGGGCGCCGACTTCCGGGACGTGCGCAAGGTGCGGGCGGAGGAGCCGCCGAACCAGTCGGCCGTGGTGACGGGCGACCAGGTGCTGTGCTCGTGACGGGTCGCTCGTGACGTACCGCTCGTGACGTGCGAATGACCCCGAGCCGCGAGATGTGTGGGTATTCGGTGCGGATTGTTGGCGTCCGTCCGATGGCGCCCGGTGCCGGGCGGGCGTAGGACGGAGGGGCACGGGGCCTGTCCCGGGCCCCTGACCTTCCCCTGGAGGAGCCATGACCCAGACCGGACCCGCGAGCGCCATGAGCAAGCAGATGCAGGACTGCGTCGAGGCCTGCATGTCCTGCCACAGCATGTGCGAGGAGACCATGAGCTCCTGCATGCAGATGGGCGGTCAGGCCCAGATGCAGATCATGCGCGCGCTCATCGACTGCTCCGAGATGACCCGCATGTGCGCCGACATGATGATGCGCCGCTCGCCGATGGCGGCCGAGATGTGCGCGCTGTGCGCCAGGGCCTGCGACATGTGCGCCGAGGCGTGTATGTCCATGCCGGACGACGCGCAGATGATGCGCTGCGCGGAGGCGTGTCGCCGCTGTGCGGAGACCTGCCGGGCGATGGCGGGCGCCACCATGTGACGAGCGTCCGACCGCGCCGTCGCGGGCCGGCGCTCACCCGAACAGCGGCTCCAGCGCCCGCTGGAGATCCGCCGGCCCGCGGAAGTGCACCGCCCGCATGCCGAGCCCGGCCGCCGCGGCCACGTTCTCCTCGTTGTCGTCGACGAACAGGCACCGCTCGGGACGTACGCCCGCCAGGTCCGCCGCCAGCCGGAAGATGCGCGGGTCCGGCTTGGCCAGGCCCACCCGGGCGCTGTTGACGACGTGGTCGGCGAGGTCGCCGAGGCCGAGGGAGTCGAGGTCGGACTCCAGCTCCAGGGTCGCGTTGGAGACGAGCACCAGCGGCACCCGCACCCGGGCGCGCCGGAGCAGGGCCGTCACCTCGTCGTCGGCGTGGAAGGGCGACTCCAGCAGCGCGCGGGCCAGGTCGAACGCCGTCTGCGGCTCGGCCACCAGTCCGGCGAGGCCCTCCGCGATCGCCTCCGCCCACTCCTGGGAGGTGAGCTCGCCCCGCACCAGCGGCGCGGCCGCCTCCGGCGCGAACGCCACCTTCCTGGTGGTGCCCTCGGCGATCCCCGCGACGCGCTCCAGCGCCTCCAGGCGGGAGGAGTCGAAGGACCGGATCACATTGTCGACGTCACACAGAACCGCCCCGAAGGGCGGTCTGCCGTTGCTGGGGTCAGTCACCCGACACCGTGACCTTCTCGTCGTTGTTGAGCTCGTTCACCAGCGTCTTCACCTTCGCCTTGTCCCAGACGAGGTTGCCGCCGGTGGAGCCGGAGATGGGCATGTTCATCGAGGTGCCGTCGCCGCCGCTGACGCCCTTCATCGCCCAGAACATGGAGGCCAGGTCCCACAGGCTCATGTCCTTGTCGACGGTGAGGGAGTCCAGGCCCGCGCTCATCGTCGGGTACAGCTTGAAGGGGTTGAGGACGGTCGACGGGGTGGCGACCTGGTGGGCGAGGGCGGAGAGGAACTTCTGCTGGTTCTTGGTGCGCTGCAGGTCGGAGGCGGCGAAGGCGTGCCGGGTGCGGACGAAGGCCAGCGCCTGCTCGCCGTTCAGCTTCTGCTTGCCGGCCTTGAAGTCGGCGCCCGAGTACTTGTCCTTGAAGCCCTTGTCGATGTCGATGGTGACACCGCCGACCGCGTCCACGATGTTGGCGAAGCCGGCGAAGCCGATCTCCACGTAGTGGTCGATGTGCAGGCCCATGTTGTACTCGACCGTGCGCACCAGCAGCGTCGGCCCGTCCTCGGCGTAGGCCGCGTTCAGCTTGGTCTGCCGGCCGGTGCCCTGGTAGGTCTTGCCGGAGGTGGAGCCCTTGTACGTCGGGATCGTCACGTTCGAGTCGCGGGGCAGGGAGATCAGCGTGTCGCCGTTGTCGCCGACGTGCAGGATCATCATCGAGTCGGTGCGCTTGCCCTCGGCGGAGCCGGTGTGCAGCTCCTTCTTCTGCGCGTCGGACAGGCCGGCGCGGCTGTCGGAGCCGACGATCAGGTAGTTGGTGCCGTCGCCCGCGGCGGGCCGGTCGATGACCGTGGACAGGTCGACGTCCCGGTGCAGCTTGGAGTCGGCCCAGAAGTAGGTGGCCACCGACGTCACGACCAGCACGCTCACGACGGTGATCGCCGTCCACTTGATCCGCCGGCGCCAGTTCGGGCGCGGCCGGTAGCGCTGGAGCTCCGGGTCGGCGTCGTTGTCGTTGGGCACGAAGCCGCCGCCGCGCCGGCCGCCACCGCCGTAGACCTGGCCGGTGTTGTAGCCGCTGTCGTAGCCGTCGTGGCCCTGGCCGTCGACGTACGACGGCTGCTGCGGGGGCACCCCGCCCCCGTACTGCGGCTGCGCGGGCGGGTACCCGCCACCGGACGGTCCGCGCCGGACCTGCCGCATCACGCGGGCGCCTTCGGGCTGTGCGCTCGCGCTGCCGCGTCCGTACCGGCTGCGGTCCTCGTCGGACCATCCCTCGGGCCAATCATTCATGGGGCCCAGTGTGCAGGGACCGACTGTGTCTCTTACAAGGGTCGTAGAAAAATCAGGGCACGGCTGTTGCGAACCCAACACAAAGTCCGCCGATGTCCGGTCGGCATAAGGTGGAGGCCATGACAGATCAGGCCCCCGCCGTGGATGCGGACACTCCGGAGATCCCGGGCAAGCCCACCTCGGCGTCCCGCACCACCCTCAGCCACATCATGACCCACAACGACACCAACCTGCTGGGCACGGTGCACGGCGGTGTGATCATGAAGCTGGTCGACGACGCGGCGGGCGCCGTGGCCGGCCGGCACAGCGGCGGGCCCGCGGTCACCGCGTCCATGGACGAGATGGCGTTTCTGGAGCCGGTCCGCGTCGGCGACCTGGTCCACGTCAAGGCGCAGGTCAACTGGACCGGCCGCACCTCCATGGAGGTCGGCGTCCGGGTCCTGGCCGAGCGCTGGAACGAGTCGGCCCCGCCGACCCACGTCGGCTCCGCCTACCTGGTCTTCGCGGCCGTCGACGCCGACGGCAAGCCCCGCGCGGTGCCGCCGGTGATCCCCGAGACGGAGCAGGACAAGCGCCGCTGCCAGGAGGCCCAGATCCGCCGCACCCACCGCCTGGCCCGCCGCCGGGCGATCATGGAGCTGCGCAGGAAGCGGGCGGCGGAGGGGTTCGAGGACTGAGCTCGCGGCCCCCGGCCGGAGAAGGACCGGGGGCCGCGAGCGCCGGGCGAGGGCGGGCCGGGTTACGGCAGGTTGCGCGCCATGACGATGCGCTGGACCTGGTTGGTGCCCTCGTAGATCTGCGTGATCTTCGCGTCGCGCATCATGCGCTCCACCGGGTAGTCACGGGTGTAGCCGTAGCCGCCGAGGAGCTGGACAGCGTCCGTGGTGACCTCCATCGCCACGTCCGAGGCGAAGCACTTGGCCGCCGCGCCCTGGAAGGTCAGGTCGGCGTCGCCGCGCTCGGAGGCCGCCGCGGCCTGGTAGGTGAGGGCGCGGGCGGCCGAGATCTTCATGGCCATGTCGGCGAGCATGAACTGGATGCCCTGGAAGTCGGCGATCGGCTTGCCGAACTGCTTGCGCTCCTGGACGTAGCCCTTGGCGTAGTCGAGGGCGCCCTGCGCGACGCCGAGCGCCTGGGCCGCGATGGTGATGCGGGTGTGGTCCAGGGTCTTCATCGCCGTGGCGAAGCCGGTGCCCTCTTCGCCGATCATGCGGTCGGCGGGGATGCGGACGTTGTCGAGGTAGACCTCGCGGGTCGGGGAGCCCTTGATGCCGAGCTTCTTCTCGGGGGCGCCGAAGGAGACGCCCTCGTCGGACTTCTCCACCACGAACGCCGAGATGCCCTTGGAGCGCTTGGCGGGGTCGGTGACCGCCATGACCGTGTAGTACTCGGAGACGCCCGCGTTGGTGATCCAGCGCTTGACGCCGTTGAGGACCCAGTGGTCGCCGTCGCGGACCGCCCTGGTCTTCATGCCGGCCGCGTCCGAGCCGGCGTCCGGCTCGGAGAGGCAGTACGAGAACATCGCGTCGCCCTTGGCGAGCGGGGTCATGTACTTCTTCTTCAGCTCCTCGGAGCCGGAGAGGATCACCGGGAGCGAGCCCAGCTTGTTGACCGCCGGGATCAGGGAGGAGGAGACGCAGACGCGGGCCACCTCCTCGATCACGATGACCGTGGCGAGGGCGTCGGCGCCCGCGCCGCCGTACTCCTCGGGCACGTGCACGGCGTGCAGGTCGTTCGCGACGAGGGCGTCCAGGGCCTCCTGCGGGAAGCGGGCCTCCTCGTCCACCGCGGCGGCGTACGGCGCGATCTTCGCCTCGGCCAGCGAACGGATGGCGTCGCGGAGCATGTCGTGCTCCTCGGACGGGCGGTACAGGTCGAAGTCAGCCGATCCGGCCAAGGTGTCTCACGCTCCAACGCTAATTACCGTTAAGTAACTCAAATTTTAGGGGTCTGCCCACGCCAGTGATACGTGAGCTTGGTGACAGCGGGAAACCCTGCCCGTCGAGGGGCCCGGCTATGCTCGGCTCCGGATCAACGTCCTCCCCCGTCCGACCCCTTCTGGAGCACCCCATGGCCCTCAAGATCACCGTGATCGGCACCGGTTATCTCGGCGCCACGCACGCCGCGGCCATGGCCGAGCTGGGGTTCGAGGTGCTGGGCCTCGACGTCGTCCCCGAGAAGATCGAGATGCTCCAGCGGGGCGAGGTCCCGATGTACGAGCCGGGGCTCGATGAGCTGCTGCGCCGGCACGTCGCCGGGATCGAGGGGTCGAGCGGGCGGCTGCGGTTCACCATGGACTTCGCGGAGGTGGCGGACTTCGGCGACGTGCACTTCGTGTGCGTGAACACGCCGCAGCGGCACGGGGAGTACGCGGCCGACATGTCCTACGTCGAGTCGGCGGTCCGGTCGCTGGCCCCGCACCTGCGGCGGCCCGCGCTCGTCGTCGGCAAGTCCACCGTGCCGGTCGGCACCGCGGACCGGCTCGCCGCCTACCTCGCCGAGAACGCGCCGGCGGGCGAGGACGCCGAGCTCGCCTGGAACCCGGAGTTCCTGCGGGAGGGGTTCGCCGTCCAGGACACCCTGCGTCCCGACCGGATCGTGGCCGGCGTGCGCAGCGAGCGGGCGGAGAAGCTGCTGCGCGAGGTGTACGCGACGCCGCTCGCCGAGGGCACGCCGTTCATCGTCACCGACTTCCCGACCGCCGAGCTGGTCAAGACGTCCGCGAACTCCTTCCTCGCCACCAAGATCTCGTTCATCAACGCGATGGCGGAGGTGTGCGAGGCCGCGGGCGGCGACGTGGCCAAGCTGGCGGAGGCCATCGGCCACGACGACCGGATCGGCAGGAAGTTCCTGCGGGCCGGCATCGGCTTCGGCGGCGGCTGTCTGCCCAAGGACATCCGGGCGTTCATGGCGCGCGCCGGCGAGCTGGGCGCCGACCAGGCGCTGACGTTCCTGCGCGAGATCGACTCCATCAACATGCGCCAGCGCGGGCAGATGGTGGAGCTGGCCCGGCAGGCGCTGGGCGGCGGGCCCTTCCTGGGCAAGCGGGTCGCGGTGCTCGGCGCCACCTTCAAGCCCGACTCCGACGACGTGCGCGACTCCCCCGCGCTCAACGTCGCCGGGCAGATCCACCTCCAGGGCGGCCAGGTGACCGTGTACGACCCGAAGGGCATGGCCAACGCCCGCAAAGTCTTCCCGACGCTCGGCTACGCCGACACGGCGCTCGACGCGGTGCGCGGCGCCGACGTCGTCCTGCACCTGACGGAGTGGCGCGAGTTCCGCGAACTGGACCCGGCGGCGCTCGGCGAGGTCGCGGCGGCCCGCGTGGTCCTCGACGGCCGCAACGCCCTGGACCCGGTCCTGTGGCGCAAGGCGGGCTGGACGTACCGGGCGATGGGCCGGCCCACCGCCTGACACACCGGACGGACGACGCCGGTTCGGCCGAGGCTCAGTCGGCCGAACCGGCGTCTTGTTGCATTCTGCACCACCGGTCGCCGGCTCACGGCCCCTTCGCCCGGTAGCGCCGCATCTTCGCCCGGGCCCCGCACACCTGCATCGAGCACCAGCGGCCGCGTCCGGCGGGGCTGCGGTCGTAGTACGCCCAGTGGCAGGTGTCGGCCTCGCAGGCCTTCAGCCGCGTCCAGGTGCCGTCCACCAGGGCCTGGGCGACGGCGGCGGCGACCCGGGAGGCGAGAGGGCGGGCGTCGGCGGGGGCGAGGGCGGCCGAGCCGTCCGCCGGGTCGACGCGCACCCGCAGGGGCGCGCCGGCCAGCAGCTCGTCCAGCGGCGTGACGGGGGCGTGCGGCGGGTGGCCGGCGTGGGCGAGCAGCGCGGCGCGCAGTGACTCGCGCAGTTCGCGGGCCGCCGGGACCTCGGCCTCGGTGAGCCCGAAGGGCGCGCGGCCGTCGGCCGTGTCGAGCGCGTCGGCTCCGGACTCGATGTCCAGGGTGTTCACCAGGGACTCGACCAGGGCCAGGCTCCCCGGGGCGGCCGATCTCTCGCTCATGGCTGCACGCTACCTTCCGCGATTCCCCTTGCGACGTTACCTCCAATGGGGCAGCATGCAGTAACCGTTACTGGTTGACCGCAGCTACAGGTAACAGCTCTCGCCACCACAGGAGGAAGTCATGGCTCTCGCCAAGCTCGGCGCCGTCGTCCTGGACTGTCCCGACCCCCGCGCGCTCGCCGGGTTCTACGCCGAGGTGCTGGGCGGCACCGTCGAGGTGGACGGCGACTGGGCGGACCTGACCACGTCCGACGGCCGGGCGCTCGCCTTCCAGGCCGCCCCCGGTTTCGTACCGCCCGCGTGGCCCGCGCCCGACCACTCGCAGCAGTTCCATCTGGACCTGACCGTCGAGGACCTGGACGCGGCCGAGAAGGGCGTGCTGGCGCTCGGCGCGAAGCCGCTGGACGCCGACGACCGCTCGCGCACCTGGCGTGTGTACGCCGACCCCGCGGGGCACCCGTTCTGCCTCTGCGCCTGCTGAGCGTCCGCAAGAACAGGAGGGTGCCATGCCCGTGGCCCGATACCGCTCCGTCGTGATCGACTGCCCCGACCCGCACGCGCTCGCCGATTTCTACGCCCGGGTGGCCGGCGGCACCCCGCGGGCCGAGGACGACGACTGGGTCGTGCTCCAGGTCCCGGACGGCCCACGGCTCGCCTTCCAGCGGGCGCCCGGGTTCACCCCACCGGAGTGGCCGCGCGCGGACCGCAACTCCCAGCAGTTCCACCTCGACTTCGACGCGGGTTCGACGTGGGAGGAGCTGGACGCGGCGCACGAGAAGGTGCTGGCGCTGGGGGCCCGTCCGCTGGACCTGGAGGACCGGGAGAAGAAGGACTTCCAGGTGTACGCCGATCCGGCGGGGCATCCGTTCTGCCTGTGCCGGATCGAGCAGGCGTAGCTCACCCGTCCAGTTCGGCGATGGTCGCCGTCGAGGCCTCCCGGCGCTGCTGGGCCGCGCGGGCGGTGAAGTCGGCGCCGCGCAGCACGCGCTGGACGTTGCCCCAGGTGAGCAGGGCGATGTCGGCCTCCGCCCAGTCGCGGCGCAGCAGCTCCGCGATGAGGTGCGGGTAGCAGGAGGCGTCGGCGAGGTCCTGGGGGTGGGCGGCCCCGGAGTCGTAGGTGCCCGACAGGGCGACGCACTCCGGGCCCGCGAGCTCGCGCACGCGGTCGAGGTGGTCGGCCACGTCCCGGACGTTCGGGCCGGTCTGCTCGGCGGTGAGCGGCACCATGCACAGGCCCCTGGCCTCGCCCAGCTCGGCCAGCAGCCCGTCGGGGAGGTTGGCCGGGTGGGGGCGCAGGGCGCGGGCGGCCGAGCGGGTGAACAGGACCGGCGCCTTGGAGACCGCGAAGGCCCGGCGGATGGTGTCCTCGGAGGCGCCGGAGAGGTCGGCGAGGACGCCGAGCCGGTTCATCTCGCGGACCACCTCCTCACCGAACCGGGTCAGCCCCGCCTCGCTCGCCCAGCCGGCGCCGGACAGCGTCAGGACGCGCAGGCCCAGGGCGTGCAGGGAGCGCAGGATGCCGAGGGAGTCGCCCAGGGCGGCGGCGGTGGCCGGGCCGAGCAGGACGGCGACGCGACCGCAGTTGCGGGCGTCGGTGACCTGACCGGCGGTGCAGGTCAGCCGCAGGCCCTCCGGGTGGGCGTGGGCCACGGTCTTGACCAGGTCCAGCTGCTCCAGCGTCGCCCCCACCGCCCGGTCCCCGGCCAGCCCCTCGGGCAGGTGCAGCGACCAGAACAGCGCGCCGACGTGGCCCTCGCGCAGCCGCGGCACGTCCGTGGCGACCGCGCTCTCCCCGAGCTCCAGGTCGTACCAGGGCAGGTGCCGAAGGGCCCAGGGCAGCCCGCTGTAGCCGTCGGCGACCGGGTGGGCGGCGAGGATGGCGTGGGCGCGCTCCAGCGGGGCGGTGTCCGGGTCGGAGACGGGGGTGTACGGCCCGGCGGCGCCGAAGGGGTCGGGCAGGGCGTCGAGCGCGCCGACCTCGGCCGTCGGGTGCAGTTCGTCCTGGAGGTCTGCCATGGCGGGCTCCGTACGTCGTGGTCGTCCCGAAGGGGAGGTCCTGTCGTCAGGGGTCGCCGGGCAGCGGACGGGGAGGTGCCGACAGGGCCTACGGTCACCGTCGCACGGAGCCGGGAGGGCTTCCTGGTGGGTGGGGCGTTCGGGGGTCGGCCGGTTCAGCGATCGCGGGCGGACTCGATGACCTCGTCGAGGGTCTCCCGGGAGCGCACCAGATCGGCGATCATGCGGTCGATGCGGTCGCGTTCCGCCGTCAGGTCGGCGACCAGCTTCGGCGTGGCGATGGCCGAGGGTCCCCCGTCGGCGTCCCGCATGCAGGGCAGCAGTTGGGCGATACGGCTGCTGTGCAGGCCGGCCGCGAACAGTTCCTGGATGCGGATGACCCGGTCGACGGCGGCCTCCGGGTAGTCCCGGTGCCCGCCGGACGTGCGCCCGGCGGCGAGCAGCCCCTGGGTCTCGTAGTACCGCAGCGACCGTTCACTGACGCCGGTGCGCCGGGCGAGTTCGCCGATCCGCATGCCCACCCCCAGGACTTGAACCTGACATCAGTGTCAGGTTCTAGCTTACGGCCATGACGACGACACCGGACTTCCTGGCTCCGGCCCGACTCGGCCGGCTCGCGCTCCCCCACCACCTGGTCATGGCCCCGCTCACCCGCAACCGCGCGGAGGCCGACGGCACCCCCACCCCGCTCATGGCCACGCACTACGCCCAGCGCGCCTCCGCCGGTCTGATCATCGGCGAGGCCTCGACGCCGAACGCGGTCGGGCAGACGTACCCGAACATCACCGCGATCCACACCGACCGGCACGTCGAGGGCTGGCGGCGGGTCACCGAGGCGGTGCGGGCGGCCGGCGGACGGATGTTCCTGCAACTCCAGCACGGCGGACGGGTCAGTCACCCGGCGACCACCGGGCTGCACCCCGTCGCGCCCTCCCCCGTCGCCCTGCCGGAGACGATCTTCACCCCGCACGGGCACCGGCCGGCCGTCGTGCCGCGGGAGATGACCGCCGACGACATCCGCGCCACCGCCGCCGACTTCGCCGCGGCCGCCCGCCGGGCCGTCGCCGCCGGGTTCGAGGGGGTCGAGGTGCACTCGGCGAACGGGCATCTGCTGCACCAGTTCCTGGCGGGCAACACCAACCGCAGGACGGACGGGTACGGCGGGCCGCCCGAGCGGCGGGTGCGGTTCACGGTCGAGGTGGCCGACGCGATCGGCGCCGACCGGGTGGGCGTGCGGATCTCCCCCGGCGGCACGGTCAACGGCATCGAGGAGACCGACACCGACGCCCTCTACGCCGCGCTGGTGGCCCGCCTCAAGGACCTGGGCCTCGCCTACCTGCACCTGGTGCACGCCGACCCGGCCGCCGAGTGGTACCGGCGCATCCGCGCCGACTGGCCCGGCACCCTGATCGGCAACCCGGTCCTGCCCGGCCTCACCACCGGGGCCGTCACCCGGGCCGCCGAGGACATGCTGGCCGCCGGCGCGGACCTGGTCGCACTGGGGCGGCCGTTCCTCGCCAACGCGGACCTGGTGGAGCGGCTGCGGCGGGGCGCCCCGCTGAACCCCGTGCGCGAGCGGTACCTGATGTACGTGGGCGGGGCGGACGGCTACACCGACTACCCCGCCCTGGACGACCGGACGGCTCAGCCGTCGAGCGAGTCGATCGTGGCGTTGGACGGCGAGCGCGTCGCCTGAAGCCCGCGCGCCACGTCCTCCGCCGCGCCCAGCACGCGCACCGCGTTCTGCCAGGTCAGCTTGGCGAGGTCGGCCCGCGACCAGCCGCGGTCGAGGAGCTCGGCGACCAGGTTCGGGTAGCCGGAGACGTCGTCGAGACCGTCGGGGGTGAAGGCGGTGCCGTCGTAGTCGCCGCCGATGCCCAGGTGGTCGATGCCGGCCGCCTCCCGCATGTGGTCGAGGTGGTCGGCGACCGTCGAGACGGTGGCGACCGGGCGCGGGGTGCGCTCCTCGAAGGCGCGGTGCAGCCTCATCGCCTCGGGGCTGGTGTCGAGGGGATGGAAACCGTGGGCGCGCAGGTTCTCGTCGGCCGCCGCCGTCCAGTCCACCGCCGCCTGGAGCACGAACTTCGGCACGAACGTCACCATCGCCACGCCGCCGTTGGCCGGCAGGCGTTCGAGGACGTCGTCCGGGATGTTGCGGGGGTGGTCGCACACGGCGCGGGCCGAGGAGTGGGAGAAGATCACCGGGGCGCTGGTGGCGTCCAGCGCGTCCCGCATGGTCGTCGCGGCCACGTGCGAGAGGTCGACGAGCATGCCCAGGCGGTTCATCTCCCGCACCACCTCGCGGCCGAACGCGGTCAGGCCCCCGGCCTTCGGCACGTCCGTCGCCGAGTCCGCCCAGTCCACGTTGTCGTTGTGGGTGAGCGTCATGTAGCGGACGCCGAGCGCGTACAGGCCGCGCAGGGTGCCGAGCGAGTTGGCGATGGAGTGGCCGCCCTCGGCGCCCATGAGGGAGGCGATACGGCCGTCCCGCCGCGCCGCCTCCAGGTCGGCGGCCGTCCGCGCGGGCGCCAGGTCCGCCGGGTAGCGGGCCAGCAGCTGCCGTACGCAGTCGATCTGCTCCAGCGTCGCCGGCACCGGGTCGGGCAGGTCCGCGGGGACGTACACCGACCAGTACTGGGCGCCGACCCCGCCCGCGCGCAGCCGCGGCAGGTCGGTGTGCAGGCGGGCGCTCTGGTGGGCGGCGATGTCCAGGGCGTCGAGGTCGTAGCGGGCCTGCTCGCGCAGCGCCCACGGCAGGTCGTTGTGACCGTCGACGACCGGGAACTCGCGCAGGAGGTCACGGGCGTCGTCGAGCGAGGCCATCCGCGTCACTTCCCGAAGCCGAAGCCGTTGCCCGCGCCCTCGACCTTGGAGCGCAGCCGCTTGCCCTTCTCGGTGGCCTGGTCGTTGAGGTCCTGCTGGAAGTCCCGCATCTTCTGCAGCAGCTCCTCGTCGTGCGCGGCGAGGATGCGGGCGGCCAGCAGGCCGGCGTTGCGCGCGCCGGCGACCGAGACCGTGGCCACGGGCACGCCGGCCGGCATCTGCACGATGGAGAGCAGGGAGTCCATGCCGTCGAGGTACTTCAGCGGCACGGGCACGCCGATGACCGGCAGCGGGGTGACGGAGGCGAGCATGCCCGGCAGGTGGGCGGCGCCGCCCGCGCCCGCGATGATCACCTTCAGGCCCCGCTCGGCCGCCTGCTCGCCGTACGTGACCATCTCGCGCGGCATGCGGTGCGCGGAGACGACGTCGACCTCGTAGCCGATCTCGAACTCGTCGAGGGCCTTGGCGGCGGCCTCCATGACGGGCCAGTCGGAGTCCGACCCCATGACGATGCCTACGACTGGGCTCATTCGGTGATCGTGCCTCTCAGGTAGCCGGCTGCGTGGCGGGCGCGCTCCAGCACGTCGGCCAGGTCGTCGCCGTAGGTGTTGACGTGGCCGACCTTGCGGCCGGGCTTCACGTCCTTGCCGTACATGTGGATCTTGAGCTGGGGGTCGCGGGCCATGCAGTGCAGGTACGCGGAGTACATGTCCGGGAAGTCGCCGCCCAGGACGTTGACCATGACCGTCCACGGCGCGCGGGGGCGCGGGTCGCCGAGCGGGAGGTCGAGGACGGCGCGGACGTGGTTGGCGAACTGGGAGGTGATCGCGCCGTCCATCGACCAGTGGCCGGAGTTGTGCGGGCGCATCGCGAGCTCGTTGACGAGGATGCGGCCGTCGCGGGTCTGGAACAGCTCGACGGCGAGGTGGCCGACGACGCCCAGCTCCTTGGCGATGGTCAGCGCCATCTCCTCGGCCCGCAGCGCGAGGGACTCGTCGAGGTCGGGGGCCGGGGCGATGACCGTGTCGCACACGCCGTCGACCTGCCGGGACTCCACGACGGGGTACGCCACCGCCTGGCCGTGCGGGGAGCGGACGACGTTCGCCGCGAGCTCCCGTACGTAGTCGACCTTCTCCTCGGCGAGCACGGGTACGCCGGCGCGGAACGGGTCCGCGGCCTCCTCGGCGCTGTCGACCACCCACACGCCCTTGCCGTCGTAGCCGCCGCGGACGGTCTTGAGCACGACGGGGAAGCCGCCCGCCCGTCGCCCGCCACCACCCTCGCCGGAGGGCACTTCGGGCCCGCCCCTTTCGAGCTCCGCCGCGAAGGCCGCCACGTCGGCCGGATCGCTCACGATCCGGTGCCGGGGGCAGGGGATGCCGAGCGCGTCGAGCCGTGCCCGCATCACGCCCTTGTCCTGGGCGTGCACGAGCGCGTCGGGGCCGGGGCGCACGGGGATGCCGTCCGCCTCCAGGGCCCGCAGATGCTCGGTGGGCACGTGTTCGTGATCGAAGGTGATCACGTCGCAGCCCCGCGCGAACGCGCGCAGCGTGTCGAGGTCGCGATAGTCGCCCACGACGACATCGCCGACGACCTGCGCCGCGGAATCCTGAGGGGTGTCACTGAGAAGCTTGAACCTGATGCCCAACGGGATGCCCGCCTCGTGTGTCATACGAGCGAGCTGGCCCCCGCCGACCATGCCGACTACCGGGAACGTCACGCCCCTAGGGTATCGGCCGCGCCGGCACGGTCGTTTTCCGGCCGTTCCCCGGATCTCTTACCGGCCTTTTCCCCCGCCTTTCCGCACCTCTTCCCCACCTCTTGTCCCAGGGGTGAGCTCACCCACAGCTTTTCGTGAAGGGGGGTGGTTAGCATGGCTGAGTTGACGAAACCCGTCTCCACACCGACCCGAACGGGGGCCTTCAGGACCATGGAACAGGGTTCCACCGGGCTGCGAAGGCTCGCCCACGAGATCGCCAAGTTCGGCGCGGTGGGCGTCGTGGGGACGGTGGTGAACTTCGGCGTCTCCAACCTGCTGTGGCATCTGACCAGCCTGCAGGCCGTGCGCGCCAACGTGATCGCCACCGTCGTCGCCATCGCCTGCAACTACGTGGGCTTCCGCTACTTCACCTACCGGGACCGCGACAAGGGCGCGCGCACCCGGGAGATGACGCTGTTCCTCGCGTTCAGCCTGGTCGGCCTGGTGATCGAGAACGGCATCCTGTACGCCGCCATCTACGGCTTCGGCTGGGAGAGCGCGCTGGAGCGCAACGTCTTCAAGGTCGTCGGCATCGGCGTCGCGACGCTGTTCCGCTTCTGGTCCTACCGCACCTGGGTCTTCCGGACCCTGCCGAAGGCGGAGGCGGCGATCGTGAGCGCGGAGTCGATCCTGGAGGAGGCGGCCGTGGAGGCCAAGGCGGCGGTGAAGCGGTCGAAGGCCCAGCAGCGCGTGAGCTGACCCGCCGCTTCGGTCCCCCGTTCAGCGGACCGTCGGCTCCTCGTCGGCCGGCTTCTTCGACGGCGGCGTACGCGACAGGAACAGCCCGAACACCGGCGGCTTCGTCTGGAGCATCTCCAGCCGTCCGCCGTCCGCCTCCGCGAGGTCACGGGCGACCGCGAGACCGATGCCCGTCGAGTTGCGGCCGCTGATCGTGCGCTCGAAGATCCGCGCCCCGAGGTCGGCCGGCACCCCCGGCCCCTCGTCGGTCACCTCCACCACGGCCTGGTTGCCGGTGACGCGGGTGCGCAGCGCCACCGTGCCGCCGCCGTGCATGAGCGAGTTCTCGATCAGCGCCGCCAGCACCTGTGCGACCGCGCCCGGGGTGCCGACCGCCCGCAGATGCCGTTTGCCGGAGCTGACGATGGCCCGGCCGGCGCTGCGGTAGGCGGGCCGCCACTCGGCGAGCTGCTGCTGGATGACCTCGTCGAGGTCGAAGGAGACCGCGTTGCCGGTGCGCGGGTCGCGGGAGTTGGTCAGCAGCCGCTCCACGACGTCGGTCAGCCGCTCGACCTGGGTGAGCGCGACGTTGGCCTCCTCCTTCACCGTGTCCGGGTCGTCGGTGAGGGTGATCTCCTCCAGGCGCATGGACAGCGCGGTCAGCGGCGTGCGCAGCTGGTGGGAGGCGTCGGCGGCCAGCCGCCGCTCGGCGGTCAGCATCCGCCCGATGCGCTCGGCGGAGGAGTCGAGGACGTCGGCGACCCGGTCCAGCTCGGGGACGCCGTAGCGCTTGTGGCGCGGGCGGGGGTCGCCGGAGCCCAGCCGCTCGGCGGTCTCGGCGAGGTCGGTGAGCGGGGAGGCGAGCCGGTTGGCCTGGCGGATCGCCAGCAGCACGGCGGCGACGACCGCGAGCAGGGCGACCAGGCCGATGATCAGCAGCGTGCGGCCGACCTCCCGGGTCACCGTGGAGCGCGGTTCCTCGACGAGGACGCTCTCGCCCTCCTCGCCCTTGGCGTGCCCGCGGATGACCTGGCCCTCGGGCCGCTTGCCGACCTCGATGGCCGGCTGCCCCGGGATCCGGATCACGGCGTACCGCTCCCCGGTGACCTGCCCCTTCAGCACGTCCGCGCTGACGGTCCCGGCGCCGATGAGCCGGCTGTCCACGATGCTCGCCAGCCGCTGCGCCTCGGAACTCACGCGTTCCTGGGCGCTGTTGCTGATGGTCCGGGTCTCGACGATGACGAGCGAGACACCGAAGACGGCGATGACGACCAGCACGACGGCGAGCGTGGACTGGATCAGACGGCGACGCACAAACCCCTCCGGGCAGCTTCAACGGGGCGCAACGCGCGTAGCCGGCTAGCTCTTCTCGAACCGGAAGCCGACCCCGCGCACGGTGGCGATGTACCGGGGGTTCGCCGCGTCGTCACCCAGCTTCTTGCGCAGCCACGAGATGTGCATGTCGAGCGTCTTGGTCGACGACCACCAGGTGGTGTCCCACACCTCGCGCATCAGCTGGTCGCGCGTCACCACCCGCCCGGCGTCCCGCACCAGCACCCTCAGCAGGTCGAACTCCTTGGCGGTGAGCTGCAGCTCCTCGTCCCCCATCCACGCCCGGTGCGACTCCACGTCGATCCGCACCCCGTGCGTCGCCGGCGGCTGCGCCGGCTCGGCCGCACCGCGCCGCAGCAGCGCCCGCACCCGGGCGAGCAGTTCGGCGAGGCGGAACGGCTTGGTGACGTAGTCGTCCGCGCCCGCGTCGAGGCCGACGACGGTGTCCACCTCGTCGGCACGCGCGGTCAGGATGAGGATCGGCACGGTGTGGCCCTCGGCGCGCAGCCGGCGGGCCACCTCCAGACCGTCCATGCCGGGCAGCCCGAGGTCCAGCACGACCAGGTCGACGCCGCCCTGCATTCCGGCGTCGAGCGCGGTGGGTCCGTCCTCGCGCACCTCGACCTCGTAACCTTCCCGGCGCAGTGCGCGGGCCAGCGGCTCCGAGATGGACGCATCGTCCTCGGCGAGCAGTACACGGGTCATGAGGTGATGGTAGTCCGCCCCGCACCTGACCTGGGGTGTGATCGGAAGCAGTGATTCTTACCTTTGGGCGCCACCGGGCCGAACCTGTGTCTCTACGGTGCGATCTTGATGGAGACCTTCGAAAGAGTGGCTATGGTTCCATGGTCACCTGTGATTCATCTCTCAAGTCCTTCCATTTCCGGCAGTGTCCTGCCGTATGGTGATTCCACGCCTGTAGCACCGCGGGGACCTTCGGCGACGACTTGACGCTGAAGGTCTCTTTTGTGTGCGTCAAACGTGTGCGGCGATCCCCCACCAGCAAGGAACGACCATGGCGTCCAGCCTTACGAAGGACTCGGTGACTCCGGGCATCCCCGGGACCGGCAAGACCTTCTTCGGCCACCCCCGCGGACTGGCCACCCTGTTCATGACCGAGATGTGGGAGCGCTTCTCCTACTACGGCATGAGGGCCCTGCTGCCGCTGTACCTGGTGGCACCCGGCGGGCTGCACCTGAGCGCGGCCACCGCCACCGCGATCTACTCGGTGTACGTGTCCCTCGTGTACCTGCTCGCCCTGCCGGGCGGCTGGGTCGCCGACCGGATCCTCGGTCCCCGCAGGACGGTCGCCGTCGCGGGCACGGTCATCATGCTCGGTCACCTCACCCTGGCCCTGCCGAGCGCCGGGACGTTCTTCGCCGGCCTCGGCCTGGTGGCGATCGGCTCCGGTCTGCTGAAGGCCAACATCTCCACGATGGTCGGCCACCTCTACGCCGGTCCCGAGGACCCGCGCCGCGACGGTGGCTTCACCGTCTTCTACATCGGCATCAACCTCGGCGCGTTCGCGGCCCCGCTGGTGATCGGCACGGTCGGCGAGAACGTCAACTGGCACCTGGGCTTCGCGCTCGCCGCGCTCGGGATGGCGCTGGGTCTGGCCCAGTTCCTGCTCGGCAGCCGGCACCTGGACGCCCGCTCGGACGTCGTGCCCACCCCGCTGTCCGCCGCCGAGAAGACGTCCACGCTGCGCAAGTCGGCCCTGTGGGCGGCCGTGGCGGTCGTCTTCTACGCGGTCGTCGGCTTCTCCGGCCACTACACGCTGAACTGGCTGCTGGTCCCGATCACCCTGGCCGGTCTGGTCATCCCGGTGATGGTCATCGCCCGCATCAAGCGGGACAAGGAGCTGGACCGGGCCGACCAGGCGAAGATGTCCGCGTACATCTGGTTCTTCATCGCCGCGGCCGTGTTCTGGATGATCTACGACCAGGGCGGCTCGACGGTCTCCCTGTTCGCCGAGGCGTCCGCGAAGAACACGGTCTTCGGCTGGGAGTTCCCGGTCTCCTGGTACCAGTCGGTCAACCCGGTCATGATCATGGCGTTCGCGCCGGTCTTCGCCTGGGCCTGGCTGGCCCTGGCGCGGCGCGGCAAGGAGCCGAGCACCGCGGTGAAGTTCGCGCTGGGCCTGGTGCTGATCGGCGCCTCGTTCTTCCTGTTCCTCGCGCCGCTGGCGATCGCCGACGGCGGGCACAAGGCCGCCGCGCTGTGGCTGGTCGGCATCTACTTCGTGCAGACCGTCGGTGAGCTGACGCTGTCGCCGGTGGGTCTGTCGGTGACCACGAAGATGGCGCCGGCGAAGTACGCCTCGCAGATGATGGGCGTGTGGTTCCTGGCCGTCACCGCCGGTGACGCGACGACGGGCCTGCTGTCCATCGCCGGGGTCGACCTCAACAAGACCGGGATCGTGGCGCTGCAGGCGGTGCTGGCCGTGGTCGCCGGCGCGGCGGTGTGGATGTACCGCAAGAGGGTCGGGGAACTCATGGGCGACGTGCGCTGACCCGCCGCTCCAGGAGCGCTTCCGAGGGCCACCTCGTCTCGTACGACGACGAGGTGGCCCTTCGGCGTCACCGGGTCCGGCGTCCCGGCATGAACGTGAAGACTCCCGCGCCCAGCAGCACCGCGGTGCCGGCCACCAGGCCCAGCGCCTTCAGCGCGCCGTGGTCGCCGGAGCCGGTCTCGGCGAGGCCGCCGCCGCTCGACGACGACGTACCGCCCGAGGCGGACGACGAACCGCCCGACGCCCCGCTCGCCTGCTCGGTCGTGTCCAGGGTGAGGGAGACGGCCGTCCTGTCCGGCGTGCAGGTCGTCGTCGTGCCGAGGGCCTTGATCGTCAGGACGCCCGGCGAGAGGGTGGACTGCCCGCTCGCGCCCGGCTTGTAGGTGCCGGTGAGGTCGGGGATCTCGATCGGGTCGCCCGACTTGATGGGCTGTGTGTTGGTGGGCCCCTCCACGTGCACCGTGCCCTTGTCGGCGCCGCCGAGGACGACCTCCATGGACGGCTTGACCGAGTCGGCGGGGATGTCGGCCGGGCTGTCCATCACCGACTTCTTGAACTGCACGGTGAGGTCGAAACTGCCGCCGTTCTTCTCGGCGTTGATCTGGATGGGCGAGGTCGCCTTCTTCTCGCCGATCGGGGACTGGCAGGTGTAGGGGACGTCGACCTCCTTGCCGGTGAAGCTGGTCTGGCCGTCCCCGGTGCCGTCACTGGCGGACGCCGACGCGGAGGCCGACGCCGACTGCGAGGCCGAGTCCGTCGGCTCGGGCGACGTGCTCGTACTGGCGCCGGCACTCGTACTCGCGCTCGCGCTGGACGAGCTCCCGTCCCCCGGCTCCACCTCGATCGTCGCCGCCTTCTGCACGGTCTCGGTCGGCGTGCAGGTCGTGTTCGTCGACATGGCGTTGACGACGTACGCGTCCGGTGTCAGCGTCACCTCGCCGGGTGCCGTCAGCTTCAGCGTGCCCTTCATGTCGGACAGCACCATGGCGCCGCCCTTGGGGATCGCCGGGTTCTGCCGCGGGCCCTGCATCGCGATGTCCGCGCTCTGCGCGCCGGCCGCCTTGAGGGTGCCGGACGGCTGCACGGAGTCGGCGGGCAGGTCGATGATGTCGGGGTTCTTGGAGGCGGCCTGGACGAACTTCCACACGATGTCCACGGTGTCGCCGACCTTCGCCGTGGCCGGCGCGGTGATGTCGACCTTCGTGGTGCCGTCGACGGGGTCGATGCCCGCGGGCGGCACGCAGTGGGTCGCGAACGACACCTCGGCGGCCTGCGCGGCACCGGCGGTCAGGCCCAGCAGGGCGGCCGCGCCGCCGACGACCAGGGCGGCGGCGCCCGCCGCGCCCGCTCTGAACCTGCCGGCCGGTGTGACTCTCCTTCGCTCGCTCACGGGGGTCCCTTCCTGGTGGGAGTCGTCGGACTCGTCGGACTGTCGTCGTGCGGTGCGGAGAGCCGACCGGCCGCGCCCGGATCGGAGTCCGGGGTGAACCACGGCAGGGTCGTGGGGGCGGGCGGCGCCTCGGCGTCCGCCCGGGTGGTGAACTTCGGCATGCGCAGGGTCAGTTCGGGCAGGCGCAGGCCCCGGTGCCGCAGGCCGCCGGCCCGCCGCGGCCGGATGCGGTCCACGACCGCCATCCCGGCGCGGAACACCGCGGCCGGCACGACCACGCAGACCAGCACCCAGAACAGCGTCACGCCCCAGGGCCGGCCCACGCCCCAGGGCTGTTCGGCGAGGACCTTCCCGCCGTACTTGAGGGAGACCGTGTAGTCGCCGTGCGCGCCGCCGGTCAGCTCGACGGGCAGCTCGATCCGCGCCTTGCGGCCCGGCTGGATCGTGCCGCGCCACTCCTGGTCGTCCCACTGCGGGGCGAACACGCCGTGGGAGGTGCCCACCTGGAAGACGGGGTTCCTGACGGCGGAGGTGCCGGCGTTGCCGACGGTGAAGACCAGGGTGCGGGCGGGCGGGGCACCGAACCAGGTGAGCAGTCCGCTGGAACCGTCCAGGCGGGTGTCGCTGAGGACCGACAGACGGCCGCCGGAGGGCTCGGCGGGCAGCGGCTCCACGTCGTGTCCGGCCACCTGGAAGACGGCGTCGGCCTGCGCCTCGGCGCCGGTCACGGTGGCCGCGTGGACCACGCAGGGGCACGGTACGGGGGGTTCGGCGACCGGCAGCTTCTTGCTGAAGGCGCCCTCGGCGTCGGTGGTGACGGCCCTGCCGTCGGCGTTGGCGCAGGAGTTGGTGCCGCCGATCACCCCGCGCGCCGGCGTGGCCTGGCCGCAGACCAGCAGCATCAGCAGCGCGTGCGCCCGCCAGCCGGTGCCGCTGACGGTGACCGAACCGCCGGTGCCCGCCTGGGACGTGGAGAGCCTCAGCGTCGGCCCGTCCGCCGCGCCGGCCACGCCCGCGAGGGGCAGCAGGAGCAGCGCCACCACCGCCACCAGCGCCGGGATCCGCAGCTTGCCGTTCACGTCACCGCTCCCGTCAACTCGACTTCCCTCCGCGGGGTTTCGGCCGCACCGCCGTCGCCCCTGCGGCGCCTGCGACGTCGTACGACCGACAACGCGCCGCCCGCCGTGACCACCGCCGCGGTCCCGGCCACCGCGCCCCACGGCACGAACCGCGCCGAGGCGCCGGCCGTGTCGCGGGCACCGCCGGCCGCGGTCACGGTGAGGCGGACGTCGACCGCGTCCAGGGCGGGGCGGTCGTGCCAGGGCTCGGTGAGGGTGAGGCGCCGGCCGGGGGCGAGACGGACGGGCAGGGTGCGCGGGGCGCGGTCCAGGACCGTGCCGAAGACACCGTCGGCGTGCACGGCCAGACGCGGGACGAGGACGGTCGTACCGCGGTTGACCAGCTCGTACGTGATGCGGTCGGCGTGCACGGACACGTGCTCGACGGTCAGCGCGGACAGGCCGGCGGGCCGGGCGACGCTCAGCCGCAGGGGCACCGACAGCGCGCGGCCGTCGCCGTCCCGGGCGAGGACGCGGCCCGTGCCGTCGGCGGTGGCGGTCACCGTGAAGGGCACGTCGGCGCGGGTGCGGGCCGGTACGCGGACGCGGGCCGCGGCGAAGGTGACGCGGACGCCGTCGGCGGACAGCCGTACCGTGACCGCCCGTTCGCCGCGGTTCGTCACGGAGACCGTGTCCTGCAGGACCGTCCCCGGCGCGCCCTCGGCGTAGAAGGACGGACGCGAGCCCCCGGCGGGCGCGACCGACCACCCGTCCGCCGCGCTCGCGCCGGGCGCGCCGATGAGGAGGACGAGAACGGGCAGGACCAGGACGGGCAGGGCCAGGACGGCCAGGTGACGGACGGAGAACGGCATGGGCGGCTCCGACGTGGGGCGGGTGCGGGGGCGTCGGGGGCGGTCGGAGGGACGTGCGCGGGTGCGGGTTGCCGGGGCTGCGGTCAGTGGCGGGTGCGGGCCGTCTGGTGGCGGCGGGTCAGCCACAGGGCGCCCGCCGCTCCGGCGAGGAGCACCGTGCCGCCGAAGGTGCCGAGGGCGACGAACGAGTCCTCGGGCCCGGTCTGCGGAAGGGAGGCACCGGAGTCACCGCTCTGGGCGCTGTCGGAGGAGGAAGAGGACGAGGAGGACGAGGAGGACGAGGCGCCGCTCGCGGCCGTGACGTTCAGGGTCAGCGCCGGGCCGGGGCTGTTGGACGGCGTGCACGTGGTCGTCGTACCGAGCGCCTTGATGGTGAGGACACCCGGCGTGAAGGTGACCGAGCCGGTCTTCTTCGGGGTGTACGTGCCCGTCAGATCGTTGATCTTGATGGGCGTGTTGGCGGGGATGGCGGCCTGGTTGGCGGGGCCGGTGACGTTCATGGTGCCGCTGTCGGCGCCGCCCAGCCTGATGGTGGCGCTCGGGTTCATCGCGCCCTTGCCCAGCTCGACCGGGCTGGAGGAGACGCCCTTCTGCCAGGACATGGTGATCTTGTAGCCGCTGCCGCTCCTGACCCCGGTGATGTCGATGGGCGAGACGGCGCTCTTGTCGCCGATCGGCGTCTTGCACTGGTAGTTGACGTCCACGACCTTGGCGTCGGCTGCGGGGGCGGCGAGCAGCACCGCCGAGCCGGCCAGGGCCGCGACGGACGCGAGCGCGGCGGTTCGATTCCGGTACGACACGTTCCGCTCCCTTTCCTCGCCGGAGGCGTTTCCTGACGGCACATCAGATGGGCCGTCAAGGTACGCCCGGGCCCGCAAGGAGGGAAGACAAGGCGCGCGCCGGAGTTGTGGGGATCCGGCGCGCACGAGAAGGGGTTCGAGTGGAGGCGTAACTCCGGGTAACCGCGCGTCATCCCCACGGCGGGACAAGGAAGCGCGGACGTACGGAACGGCGGCTACGCGGGAGCGCCCAGCTCCGCCCAGACCCGCTTGCCGGCCGACCCCGGCACCCGTACGACTCCCCAGTCCAGGCACAGCCGCTGCACGATGAACATGCCGTGACCGCCGGGGCGTCCCGCGCGGTGCGGGGTGCGCGGGGCCGGCTGACCGGCGCCGCGGTCGGAGACCTCGACTCGGATCACCTTGTTGTCGCAGGTGATCCGCAGCTCCTCCGGGCCCTCGGCGTGCAGGCAGGCGTTGGTGACCAGTTCGGAGACGACGAGCAGCACGTCCTCGGCGGCGGCCCGCTGGTCGGCGGTGGCCGCGGGCAGCCAGCCCCACGCGTACAGCGCCTGCCGGGTGAAGTCACGGGCCAGTGGGACGACCCCGCTCTCGCCGTCGAAGCTGAGCGTGCGCGCCTGACGCCCGCCGGCCGACGCGGGCGCCGCCGACGACCCGACGGCGCCCTCTGCGGACGCCCCGGTCGCGGACACGTCCCCCTCGGACGCCCCGGAAGCGCCGCTGGGCTCCGGGCCGCGGTCGCCCGGCGAGTAAGGCCGGGTGGTGCTCATCAGCGCTTCACCTCACCGATTCACCAGTTCACGATGGAAGAGTCAGGACGGGGGTTCGACTGCGGATCCGCCGCCCTGCCCCGCCGACAACGTTTCAGGATGTCTCCTGCCCGACCGAACCGGCAGAACACCCCCTCTTTCGGCACGGAAGGCGTGACGCCGGGAAAGTGCCGGTCACACAGGGGCGACCGGGACACGGCACAGGTTACGGGCAACCGGCCCGACCCGGGCGCCGGGCTCGGCCGAACCGGGCGGGCCGAGGGCACCGGACCGGCCGACGGGACCGGGCGGGCCGACGACGCGATCAGGCGAGCCGCAAAGAGCGGGCGAGCCTTGAGGAGCGGGCGAGCCTTGAGGAGCGGGCGATGTCGCCCGGTCGGAGCAGTCGCCCGGGTGGATCGGATCCGGCCGGACAGCCGGTCCCCGCCCGCGGCGGACGCGGGCCCGCCGCTCCCGGGGCAGCACCCGACCCGCCGCCCGGCCCGGCTGGTCGCCCCGGACCTCGCGGTCGCCCCGTTCGCCCTGGTCACCCTGGCCGTCCCAGCCGCCCCCTAAGCGCCTTGACCGCTTGGACCGTCCTGACCCCCCAGCCCGTCCGGACCGCCCTGTCCGGTCTCACCGGTGCCGCCCGTCTCACCGGTCTGCCCGGTGAGGGCCGCCTCGACCGTGTCGTGGACGGAGAACACCGCGTCCGCGCCGGTGATCTCGAAGACCCTGGCGACCACGGGCAGCATCCCGGCGAGGTGCACCCCGCCGCCCTTGGCCTCGGCCTTGAGCCGGGCGCCGAGCAGTACGTTCAGCCCGGTGGAGTCGCAGAACTCCAGCCTGGAGCAGTCCACCACCAGCCGGCTGAAGCCCTTGGCAAGGCAGTCCTCAAGCGGCTCGCGCAACAGATCGGCCGTGTGGTGATCCAACTCACCCGCCGGGGTCACGACGGCACTGGAGCCCTCTTCCCGAACCTCCACCAGTAGCCGGCCAGACTGTGCGCTGCCGACCGTCCCGCGGTCCATGCCGTCTCTCTCTCCCGACGTCGTGGCTGCTGACTGACGCCCTCGAACACTACGCCTTCCTCACACTCTCCGACACCCGAACAACCGCCCACAAACGGACATACCGTCACAGAACGCACTTGCGACGGCCTTGGTAAAGCGGGTAGGGCTAGTAGAGACACGCAACCGACACGGCCGGCTTTGGAGGCGCCGCACACCGCAGTGCACGCACTGGCTTCGGCAGCCATATGCCGAGAACGATGGAGGACATCATGTCACCCCGGCTCGACGCATCGCATACCCAGCAGGCGACGTCGACATCCCTTCCGGAACATCTGGATCCCATCGAGAGCAGCGACGCGGACCTACTCGCGGGCCTCGGACTCCCGGAGATCCCGCCGTACGACGAGGTGGGCCCGGTCGACGCCCGCGCCCTGTCCAAGACCCTCTTCGCGCGGCTGGAGTCCCTGGAGGAGGGCACGCACGAGTACTCGTACGTCCGTAACACCCTTGTCGAACTCAACCTGGCCCTGGTCAAGTTCGCCGCGTCCCGCTTCCGCTCCCGCAGCGAGCCGATGGAGGACATCATCCAGGTCGGCACGATCGGCCTGATCAAGGCGATCGACCGCTTCGAACTGTCCCGCGGGGTGGAGTTCCCCACGTTCGCGATGCCAACCATCGTGGGCGAGATCAAGCGCTTCTTCCGCGACACCTCCTGGTCCGTGCGGGTGCCGAGGCGGCTGCAGGAGCTCCGCCTGGACCTGGCGAAGGCCGGTGACGAACTGGCCCAGAAGCTGGACCGCGCGCCGACCGTGGCCGAACTCGCCGAGCGCCTGGGCCTGACCAGGGACGAGGTCGTCGAGGGCATGGCCGCCTCGAACGCGTACACCGCCTCCTCGCTGGACGCCCAGCCGGAGGAGGACGACGCCGAGGGCGCGCTCGCGGACCGGATCGGGTACGAGGACCACGGCCTCGAAGGCATCGAGTACATCGAGTCGTTGAAGCCGCTGATCGCCGAACTCCCGCCCCGGGACCGGAAGATCCTCTCCCTGCGCTTCGTGGCGGGCATGACCCAGTCCGAGATCGGGGACGAACTCGGCATCTCCCAGATGCACGTCTCCCGGCTCCTGTCGCGGACGCTGGTGCGGCTGCGCAAGGGCCTGACGGTCGAGGAATAGGTTTCTGCGCCCCTTCCCCTCCGTTACCCACAGAAACCCTTTCCCCTCGGGTTCCCTTCCGTCACTATGGGCCCCCACCACCCGCCGGCAGGCCGCGCCTGCGACCGGGTGGTGGGGCGCGAGGAGGCGGACGCATGGGGCGGGCCCACGGATACGGCGGCGATGACGGCGCCGGCACCGGCGGTGGCGTGCGCGTCGGCGGGACGCACGCCGGGGACGGCGTGCCCGCGGGCGACGCGGCGCACGCCGGAAGCGACGCGCGGGCGGATGGCCGTGCGTACGGCGGCGCGTCCGACGCGCGGCTCACCGAGCTGCTGCGCACCAACACCGCCACCGCCTACCCGGCCCTGCGCGAACTGCGCGCCCGCCACCAGGCGTCGGTGCTCGCCTACGCCCGTCTGTGCACCACCGGCCAGGCCGCGGCACGGCAGTTGGCGGCGCAGACCTTCACGCTCGCGGCCCGGGAGACGGCCCGCGGCATCGACCCGGGCCTGCCCTGGCGCCACCAGCTCCTGCTGCTGGCCGGGCGGGTGGCCGCGTCCTGGGCCGCCGACGACCGTGCGGCGGGCCTCGACCCCGGCCTGCTGCTGGTCCTGAACACGGCGGCCCCCGGCGGCCCCGTACCGCCCATGCTGAGCGCCTTCCAGAGCCTGCCGCACCGCGCGCAGGGCCTGGTCTGGTACGGCGTGGTGGAGCGCCAACCCGTCACCAGGACCGCCGAGTTCCTCGGCCTCTCCCCCGAGGACGTCACCTACGAGACGTCCCCGGCGCTCGGCCAGCTCGCCCAGGCGTGCCTGCGCACCCGTCTCGCCGCCTCCGACGATCCGCGCTGCGGCAACTTCGGCCGCCTCATCGAGGAGTCGGTACGGCCCGACAGCCCCCGCGACAGCGCCGACCTGCACGCCCACATGGCGCACTGCGCCTACTGCACGGCGGCGTACGAGGAGTTGTGCGCACTGCGGGACGCGCCGCGGCCGACGCTGGCGGAGGGGCTGCTGCCGTGGGCGGGCACGGCGTACGTGTCCGGGGACGCGCCGAGCCCGAAACCCCGCCTGGAACCGCCGGGTTGGCCGGCCTCCCGGCGCTTCCTGCTGGCCTCCGTCGCGCTCGGGGTGGCCGTCGCGCCGCTGCTCCTCTTCCTGCTCACGCGGGGCGGCGGCCTGTCGGACTCCGCCTCCCGGCAACCGGCGGGGACGACGGCGGGAGCACCGACGAGTGCGCCGCAGGTGACGGTGACGGCATCGGTGTCGACGACGCCGTCACCCTCGCCGTCCTCTTCGCCGCCCACGAAATCACCGTCTCCCACGAGGCGTTCCACCCCCTCCACGTCACCGAGGCCCTCCACCCCGCCGGCCCACGCGCCGAACGGCTCCCCCGCCCAGGTCGTGAACGTCTCCTCCGGCCTGTGCCTGGACGTCCGCGACGGCGACTTCGAGAAGGGCACGGACGTGCTGACCCAGCCGTGCACCGGATCCCGCACGCAGCGCTGGCGGGTGGACTCCGCGCGCGGAGTCGTCCAGTCGTCCGCCGACCCGGACTTCTGCCTGGACAGCCGCGGCTCCGTCGACAGGGGCGTGGGCATCTGGGAGTGTGCCTCGGTCGACGGTGACAACGGCCAGAACCTCCGCTTCACCGTCGACTCCGACGGCACGATCCGCCCCGCCATCGCCATCGAGACGGCGCTGACTCCGGACGGCGGTGCGGGCGCGGGACTGTCGCTGAAGCCGCTGGACGGCGGTGCGGCACAGCGGTGGCGGGCGGGGGCGGGCTGACGACGGTCGCCATGGCGGACGTGTTCCTCTGGGTTGGTGGACGCGTGAAGCCGCGAACACGTCCACCGTCGGTGGCGTCCGGTACGTTGCGACAGCGGCAGCGGTTGCCGATGGCGCGTCAACGATCGGGGGATGGCCGGTGGTCGAGAAAGTGCCCTCACCCAGGAACTCCTCGGAGCTGGAACGGGGCGAGGTGCCCGAAGTTGCGGCGCTGGGCAACGCGTTGACAGCGCTGTTCAACACCCTGGAGGTCTCGCAGAACGCCTACGCCGTGCGGATCTCCATGGACAAGTCGATCGTCTCCCGCTATCTGCGGGGCCGCCGGGTCGCGCCGCAGGACTTCATCGACCGGCTGCTGCGCGAGGTGGCGGCCCGGCGTGGCGCCGACGTACAGCCGGAAGTGCGCGCGCATCTCACGCAGTTGCGTCTGGGCGCGCTCAAGGTGTGCGACCCGGCGGCGCACGAACTGGAGTCGCTGCGGGCGGAGATGGAACGCTCCCAGCGGACGGTCCAGCGGCTGGCCCGGCACCAGGAGGCGCTGCACGACCTGCTGGACAAGAAGGAGAGCCAGGTGCGGTCACTGCAGGGCGAGTTGGAGCAGCTGCGGCAGGACTGGGTGGCCGACGGCCTGGGCGAGCGGCACCGGGAGACCGGCGAGCGGGACCGGCTGGTGCTGGAGATCGCCCGGCTCAAGGCGGAACTGGGCGACGTCAGCTCGTTGCGCGAGGACGCGGAGCGCCGGTGCGCGGAGCTGGAACGCCGGGTCGGGGAACTGGAGGAGGAGCTGGCGGGGCGCACCGACGACGGCAGCGGTTCCCGGCTGCCTCTTCCGGCCCTGCAGGAGCAGTTGCTGGCGCACTGGACGGCCGGGGAGCACGGGGCCGCGGGGCGGGAGCTGGCGGAGGCGGTGCTGGGGCGGCCGGTGGAGGAACTGGTCGAGCTGCAGTGGTGGCTGGACGAGCGCGGGGACACGCTGCGGCGCGAGCGTCTCGTCAGGGACGTGGTCCATCTGCGGACCGTGGAGGAGGTCGCGGAGTTCGGCCACGCGGCCGAGACGCGCGCGGCGCAGGAGTCCCGGGCGAACTGTCTGCTGGTCACGCAGGACGCCTTGCTGGCCGGTGAGATCTGCGCGGTCATGAGCCCGCAGGACGTGGCCGCCGTGCACAGGCACTGGGCCGCGCACTGGAACGGCGGGGACTCCTTCTTCACCGCCTCGGGGACTCTCATGCGGGCCCTGCTGAGCCGTCCCGGGGACTTGGACGGCAAGGTCAGGACGCTGCTGCTCTTCCAGGCCGACGTCGAGAGCCTCGAACCGTTCCTGCCCGGATGCATCACTTCCGACGCCAGCAACCTCCTGGCCGTGGCGGCCCGGGCGTCGGTCATGGGACACGCGGACCTCGCGACGATGATCTGGTCGGCGTTCGTGGCCGAACTGCTGAGCAGCCTGTCGAGCGGAATGCCCTTCTTCCACTACTCCTGGGGCCTGACCAGGTGGCCGGAGGACGATCTCCGCGCCCTCGCGGACTCGATTCTGGACAGCCTCCCCCCGCACGAGGTCCTGCTCGTCATGGCCGCTCTCCACAGCGACCGCTTCGGGTCGAGCGACCTCTTCGGGTCGCAGGGGTACCTCCACCCCGTCTTCCGCCGGATCGTCGAACGAGGCAGGCTGGCGGAGCTGAGGACCCTCGCGCAGGCCGAGGTCGCCAGGGGCGGGAGCGACACGGCCCCAAGGGCTTTGCCGGCCTGGGCCGAAGGCGTGCAGGAAGCCCTGGCCATGTTCGTCGACCCCGGCGCACAGGCCCCCCTCAGCCCACCCTGATCCCCCTGCGCCACACCTCCGACACCAACGGCACCCCCGGCCGGTAGGCCAGATGCACATGGCTCGGCGCGTCCAGGATCGCGAAGTCGGCGTACGCGCCCGGGGCGAGGTGGCCGATGTCCTCGCGGCGCAGGGCCGCCGCCCCTCCCGCCGTGGCCGACCAGAGCGCCTCGTCGGGGGTCATGCGCATGTCCCGCACGGCGAGGGCGATGCAGAACGGGACGGACGACGTGAAGGACGAGCCCGGGTTGCAGTCCGTGGAGAGCGCGACCGTGACGCCGGCGTCCAGGAGGCGGCGGGCGTCGGGCCACTCGGCGCGGGTGGAGAACTCGGCGCCGGGCAGCAGCGTGGCGACCGTACGCCCGTTCGCCAGCGCGTCCACGTCCGCGTCCGTGAGGTGCGTGCAGTGGTCCGCGCTGGCGGCGTCGAGTTCGACCGCGAGCTGCACGCCGGGGCCGTGGGAGAGCTGGTTGGCGTGGATGCGCGGGGTGAGTCCCCTGGCCCTGCCAGCGGTGAGGATCGCGCGGGCCTGGTCGCCGTCGAAGGCGCCCTTCTCGCAGAAGACGTCGATCCAGCGGGCGTACGGCGCGCAGGCGTCGAGCATCTCGCCGGTGACGAGGGAGACGTAGGCGGCCGGGTCGTCGGCGTGGTCCGGCGGCACGATGTGGGCGCCGAGGTAGGTGACCTCGTCGGTGTGCGCGGCGGCGATGCGCAGCGCACGGGCCTCGTCGGCGACGGTGAGGCCGTAGCCGGACTTGGTCTCGAAGGTGGTCGTGCCCTGGCGGAGGGCCTCGGTGAGGTAACGGGTGAGGTTGGCCTCCAGTTCCCCGTCCGTGGCGGCCCGGGTCGCGGCGACCGTGGTGCGGATGCCGCCCGCGGTGTAGGACCGCCCGGACATCCGGGCGTTGAACTCCTGCGTGCGGTCGCCCGCGAAGAGCAGGTGGGAGTGCGAGTCCACGAAGCCCGGGATCACCGCCCGGCCGCCGGCGTCGACCCGATTGTCAGTGGCGGGTGCTTTGCTTGACTCACCGGTCCACACGACACGGTCGCCGTCGATGACGACGGCCGCGTCCTGGACCAGTCCGAGGGGGGAGCCGTCGCCGAGGGAGGGGGAGTTGGTGACCAGCGTGGCGATGTTGGTGATGACGGTGCTGCTCATGGCGTCCTCGTGGGTGGTCGTCAGGCGCGCAGGGCTTCGACCGCCCGCGCGAGGGCTTGCGGCACATCGGGTACGAGGGTGTGCGCCCCGTCGCGTACGACGTGCCGGCCGCCCACGATCGTGTGCCGTACGTCCGCTGCCGTCGCCGCGAATACGGCCGTCTCGGCGCCGAGCCTGGGCAGCGGCCCCGCCGTCCTGACCGAGTCCAGCGCGAGGGTGCTGAGGTCGGCGAGCGCGCCTTCCTCGATGCGGCCCGCCTCGTCCCAGCCGAGGGCCGCGTGGCCGTCGGCGGAGGCGGCCCGCAGCAGGGCCGCGGCGGTCCAGTGGCCGCGGGTGCGGGTGCGCAGCCGCTCGTTCAGCTCCATCGCGCGGGCCTCTTCGAGCAGGTCGATCACGGCGTGGCTGTCGGAGCCGAGACTGAGCGGGGAGCCGGCGTTCTGGAGGGCGACGGCGGGTCCGATGCCGTCGGCGAGGTCCCGCTCCGTCGTCGGGCACATGCAGGTGCCGGTGCCGGAGCGGCCGATCAGGGCGATGTCGGCGTCCGACAGGTGGGTGTTGTGGACGCCGGTGGTGCGCGGGCCGAGGACGCCGTGGTCGGCGAGCAGCCGGGCCGGGGTGCAGCCGTGGGCGGCGAGACAGGCGTCGTTCTCGGCGGTCTGCTCGGACAGGTGCACGTGCAGCGGGGCCCGCCGCTCCTCGGCCCACCGCGCCACGGTCGCCAGCTGACCGGCCGGCACGGCCCGTACGGAGTGGACGGCCGCCCCGATCCGTGCGTGATCCCGTTCCTTGAGAAGTGAAGAGCGTTCGGCCCAGGCCTCCGCGCTGCCGTCGGAGAAGCGCAGCTGGTGGGTGGTGGGCGGCTCGCCGAAGCCGGAGGAGAGGTAGGCGGTGTCGAGGAGGGTGATGCGGATACCGGCGTCGGCGGCGGCCGTGACGAGCGCCTCGCCCATCGCGTTGGGGTCGGCGTAGCGGGTGCCGCCGGGGGCGTGGTGGACGTAGTGGAACTCGCCGACGGCGGTGACGCCGGCCAGGGCCATCTCGGCGTACACGGCCCGGGCGAGGGCGTGGTACGTCTCCGGAGTCAACCGGTCGGCGACGGAGTACATGACCTCGCGCCAGGTCCAGAAGGTGCCGGAGCCGACCTGGACGGTGGCGCGCAGGGCGCGGTGGAAGGCATGCGAGTGGGCGTTCGCCAGCCCGGGCAGGGTCAGTCCGCGCAGCACCTCGGCGCCGGGCGGCGGCGCGTCCACGCCCTCGCGGACGGCGGTGATGCGGCCGTCCGCCACGTCGAGGGCCACGCCCGGCCCGACGTGGGTGCCGAGCCAGGCGTGCTCCAGCCAGTACGTCGTCCGGGTCACCTGCAGGCCAGTCCTTCCAGTACGTCGGCGAGGGCGAGCACCCCGGCCACGCAGTCGTCCTCGGCGGCGAACTCGGCCGGGGAGTGCGAGACGCCGGTGGGGTTGCGCACGAACAGCATGGCGGTCGGGATGCTCCCGGAGAGGATGCCGGCGTCGTGTCCGGCACCCGTGCCCAGGACGGGGACCTTGAGGCCGCTGTCCCGGCCCAGGATGCGGGCGAGTTCGTCGCGCAGGGCGTGGTCGAACTCGACGACGGGCGTGAAGGACTCGCGGACGACGTCGAGGTCGACGCCGTGCGCCTCGGCACCGGCGCGGGCCGCCTGCTCGATGCCGCCGACGACGGTGTCGAGGGTGGCCTGGTCCTCGGCCCGGGAGTCGAGCCAGCCGCGCACCAGGGAGGGGATGGCGTTGACGCCGTTCGGCTCGACGGCGATCTTGCCGAAGGTGGCGACGGCGCCGGCGAGCGCGGCCTCGCGGCGGGCGGCGAGCACGGTCTCGGCATACGACAGCATGGGGTCGTGCCGGTCGGCGAGGCGGGTCGTGCCGGCGTGGTTGGCCTCGCCCCGGAAGTCGAACCGCCAGCGCCCGTGCGGCCAGATCGAGCTGGCGACGCCGACGCGGTCGCCGCTGAGGTCCAGGGCCCGGCCCTGCTCGACGTGGAGTTCGACGAAGGCGCCGATGCGGGCGAGCCGTTCCGGGTCGGCGCCGATGCCGTCGGGGTCGTACCCGGCGGCCTCCATGGCCCGCGGAAGGGTGACGCCGTCGCCGTCGGTCAGCCGGTGCGCCTGCTCGACGGTCAGCTGTCCGGCGGTCAGCCGGGAGCCGACGCAGGCGAGCCCGAACCGGGCGCCCTCCTCGTCACCGAAGTTGACGATGGCCAGCGGCTTGGCGAACTGCGCTCCCCTGTCCCGTAGTTCGTCCAGCGCGGCGAAGGAGGACACGACGCCGAGCGGTCCGTCGAAGGCGCCGCCGTCCGGCACGGAGTCGAGGTGCGAACCCGTGACGACGGCGTCCCCGGCGGCGGGGTCCCCGAGCCAGGCCCACTGGTTTCCGTTGCGGTCGACCTCGTAGGCCAGTCCCCGCCCCTCGGCCTGCTGCCTGAACCAGGCCCGGCACTCCGCGTCGGCGCCGGTCCAGGCGAAGCGCCGGTAGCCGCCGGAGGCGGAGCAGCGGCCGACCGGCAGCAGCTCCGCCCACATGCTGTGGAAGGTCACGCGTCGTCACCTTCACGCATCGGCACCCGCACCCCGCGCTCGGCGGCGACGGACTCCGCGATGTCGTACCCGGCGTCGACGTGCCGGATGACGCCCATACCGGGGTCGTTGGTCAGCACCCGGCGGATCTTCTCGCCGCCCAGCTTCGTGCCGTCGGCCACCGTCACCTGGCCGGCGTGGATGGACCGTCCCATGCCGACGCCGCCGCCGTGGTGGAGGGAGACCCAGGAGGCGCCGGAGGCGACGTTCACCATGGCGTTCAGCAGCGGCCAGTCGGCGATCGCGTCCGACCCGTCCAGCATCGCCTCGGTCTCCCGGTACGGGGAGGCGACGGAGCCGCAGTCGAGGTGGTCGCGCCCGATGGCCAGCGGGGCCGCCAGCTCGCCGCTGGCCACCATGTCGTTGAAGCGCTCGCCGGCCTTGTCCCGCTCGCCGTAGCCGAGCCAGCAGATGCGGGCGGGCAGTCCCTGGAAGTGGACCCGCTCACCGGCCATCCTGATCCAGCGGGCGAGGGAGTCGTTCTCCGGGAACAGCTCCAGGATCGCCTTGTCGGTCTTGGCGATGTCGGACGCCTCACCCGACAGCGCGGCCCACCGGAAGGGGCCCTTGCCCTCGCAGAACAGCGGCCGGATGTAGGCGGGGACGAAGCCGGGGAAGGCGAACGCCCGCTCGTACCCGGCGAGTTGTGCCTCGCCGCGGATGGAGTTGCCGTAGTCGAAGACCTCGGCGCCGGCGTCCAGGAAGCCGACCATCGCCTCGACGTGCCTGGCCATCGACTCGCGGGCCCGCACGGTGAACCCGGCCGGGTCCTTGGCCGCGGCGGAGGCCATGTCCGCGAAGTCCACGCCCAGCGGGAGGTACGACAGCGGGTCGTGGGCCGAGGTCTGGTCGGTGACGATGTCGATGGGGGCGCCCAGGGCGAGCAGCTGCGGCACCAGCTCGGCGGCGTTGCCGAGGACGCCGATGGACAGCGGACGGCGGGCGTCGCGGGCCTCGGTCGCCAGCTGGAGGGCGTGGTCGAGGCTGTCGGCCTTCACGTCGAGGTAGCGGTGCTCGATGCGGCGCTCGATGGCGCGCGGGTCGCAGTCGACGCAGATCGCGACGCCGTCGTTCATCGTCACGGCGAGGGGCTGGGCGCCGCCCATGCCGCCGAGGCCGGCGGTGAGGGTGATCGTGCCGGCGAGGGTGCCGCCGAACTTCTTGGCGGCGACGGCGGCGAAGGTCTCGTAGGTGCCCTGGAGGATGCCCTGGGTGCCGATGTAGATCCAGGAGCCGGCGGTCATCTGGCCGTACATGGTCAGGCCGAGGGCCTCCAGGCGGCGGAACTCCTCCCAGTTGGCCCAGTCGCCGACGAGGTTGGAGTTGGCGATGAGGACGCGCGGGGCCCACTCGTGGGTCTGCATCACGCCGACCGGGCGGCCGGACTGGACGAGCATGGTCTCGTCCTGCTTCAGGGTCCGCAGCGTGCGCACCATGGCGTCGAAGGAGCGCCAGTCGCGGGCCGCCTTGCCGGTGCCGCCGTAGACGACGAGCTTGTCGGGGTGCTCGGCGACCTCGGGGTCGAGGTTGTTCTGGAGCATGCGCAGGGCGGCTTCCTGCTGCCATCCCAGGGCGCTCAGTTCCGTACCGCGCGGCGCTCGTACGGGGCGGGGTCCTGACATGGTCTGCCTCCTAGCGGATTGCTCCCGGCGGATTGTTTACTGCGGTTATTCACATCCTGGCCCGATGAATAGAACTAGTCAACAGGGTCTCGCGTCCTCCTGGGCAGGCTGGAGGTGTTTGGCTGGATGCGCAGGCACGGGCAGCGAGGGAACGGGGGACGTGGTGGCCGGTACGCACAGGGACGAGTACGGGAACGGGGACGGCGACGGGGCCGACCGGTCGGCGCGGCGGGACGAGGCCGTGCGGGCCGCCGTGGAACAGGGGCTGCTGGGGCCCGGCACCCCCATCGTGGGCCTGCTCGACGTCACCGGCATCCGGGAGTCGGCAGCGGAGCTGCGGGCGGCGTTCGAGGCGGTCGTGGCACCCGGCACACCGGTGCTGCACGCCTTCGCGGTCAAGGCGACCCCGCTGGTGCCGGTGCTGCGGCTGCTGCGCGAGGAGGGGCTCGGCGCCGAGGTGGCCAGCCCGGGCGAGCTGGCGCTGGCGCGGGCGGCGGGGGTGCCGCCGGAGCGCACGGTCCTGGACTCGCCCGCCAAGACGCCGGCCGAGCTGCGCGAGGCGCTGGCCCTGGGGATCGCCGTCAACGCCGACAACCCGCAGGAGCTGGCGCGCATCGACGCCCTGATGAGGTCGGCCGTCAGCCGCTCGCCCCTCGGTCTCCGGGTCAACCCGCAGGTCGGCGGGGGTTCCATCGAGGCCACCTCGACCGCGACGGCCACCTCGAAGTTCGGCGTGGCGCTGCGGGACGAGGGGGCGCGCGAGTGGGTGGTACGGGCGTATGCCGAGCGGCCGTGGCTGACGCGGCTGCACGCGCACACGGGGTCCCAGGGCATCCCGCTCTCGCTGATGGCGCAGGGGGTGGCGGAGGTCTACGGACTGGCCGAGGAGATCAACCGGCACGCCGGGCGCCGGCAGGTCGACACGCTCGACATCGGCGGCGGGCTGCCGGTGAACTTCGGCTCGGACGCGGCGACGCCGACGTACGGGCAGTACGCGCGGCTGCTGGCCGGGGCGGTGCCGGGGCTGTTCGACGGGCGGTACGGGCTGGTGACCGAGTTCGGGCGGTCGCTGCTGGCCAAGCACGGGACGGTGGTGGCGCGCGTGGAGTACGCCAAGAGCGCGGGCGGGCGGCCGGTGGCGGTGACGCACGCGGGCGTGCAGGTGGCGACGCGGACGGTGTACGCGCCGGGGGCGTGGCCGCTGCGGGTCGCCGCGTACGACGCCAAGGGACGGCCCAAGGAGGGGCCGCCGGTGGTGCAGGACGTGGCCGGGCCGGCCTGCTTCTCGGGCGACCTGCTCGCCGAGGCCCGCGCACTGCCGCTGCTGGAGCAGGGGGACTACGCGGCGGCGCTGGACACGGGGGCGTACTACTTCGCGCACCACTACGCCTACAACTCCCTCGCCCGGCCCGCGATCCACGGCTTCGCACCGGACGGCTCCGGCGGGGTGGCCTTCGCGACCGTGCGCGAGGAGCAGCGCCTCGACGAGATCGTGGCCGAATCCGGAGGGGCGCTCGCCGGAGCGCTCACCACCCTGCGCACACCCGGGCACCGTTGACGCACGCCCACGGTTCTGCCGCACCACACACCTGAAACACAGGCAAGTCGACCCACCTTAGTGGCTCGCAGCATGTTCCACCGGAAAATGCCGGATCCCTCACCCCTCGCGCACACGTTGCGTAGTTTCGGCGTCACTCAGCCGAACCCCAGGCGGGAGGGGAGCCACGGTGCCCGGAATCGACGAGTGCCTGCTGGAAGCCATGCGACTGCCCGGTGCCCGGGGCGCCGCACTGGTCGACTGGACGAGCGGGCTGGCCCTGGGCACCGTCGGGGAGTCGCCGGGCGGCGACCACGAGCTGGCCGCCACGGAGGCCGCCGAGATCGCGCGCCTCGCCGCCGAACAGCACGCCTTCGCGCCCGACAGCGACCCCGACGCCCCCGAGGGCACCGCCGACGCCGACCCGCCGGTCGAGGACCTCATCGTCAGCAACCGGGACAGCTACCACGTGCTGCGGTTCGTCGGCACCTCCTTCGACGGCAGCGTCTTCCTGCACCTGTGGCTGGCCCGCTCCGAGGGCAACCTCGCGCTGGCCCGCATCCGGCTCGGCGAGATGGCCGAACGGCTGGTGCTGGCATGACCGTCGTGAAGGCCACCGAGCCCCCGCGGCTGCCCGTGCGGAACAAGACGGAGGCCCGGGAGCGGGGCTGGGGCGGCGTCTCGCCGATGCTGACCCGGCTCGCGGCCGAGCGGGCCACCGGCGTCCTGGTGCGCGAGCGCGGCACGCTCCACCTCGCCGACGGCCTGGTGGTGCATGCCGAGAGCCCCTCCGCCCCCGGTCTGGACGTCCTGCTCACCGCCCGCGGCACGCTCGGCGCCGACACCTGGCGGCAGGCGGTCGCCGAGACCGGGGGCGACCGGCCGCGCGCCGGCCGCGCTCTGGTCGCCGGCGGCCGGCTCACCGCCGGTGCGCTGGAGCTGTGCCACCTGGCCGCCCTGTACGACGCGGCGTACTTCGCGCTCGCGCCCAGCAGCACCCCGGGCCGCTTCCGCTACGGCGGCGGCGACGACCACGGGGGCGCGGACCGGCCCGGCGCGGTGCGCCCGGTGCCCGTCGCCGCCCTGGAGCGCGAGACGCTGCGCCGGCGCGACCTGCTGCACCGCATCTGGCCGGACGCCCGCGCCGACGAGGCCCCGCTGCTGCGCACGCACCTGCCCGCCGCGCCCGCGCTCACCCGCCGCCAGCGCGCGGTCCTGGCCCGGGTGGACGGCGCCCGCACCGCCCCGCAGATCGCCCGCGAACTGGGCCACCTGGCCTTCCACACGCTGGTGGACGTACGGCGGCTGACGGCGGCCGGCGTGCTGCGCACCGAGCGCGACGAACCCCCGCCCCATCCGCCACCGCCGCCGACGGGCGAACCGCTGCCGATCGACCCCCACATCACGCTGCTGAAGAGGCTCAGGGATGCGCTGGAGGCCCTTTGAGAGGAGACACCGGATGGCCGACGACCCCGACATCCTCGACGAGCTGCGCCGGCTGAGGGCCCGCGTCCCCGAGCTGACCGGCGCCCTCGCCACCGGCGTGGACGGGCTCGTGATCGCCCAGGACACCCCCGGCGTCGAGCCGGAGGGCATGGCCGCGCTGACCGCGAACGCCCACGGGGTCGCCGTGAAGCTGGCGGACGCGGCCGGGCAGGGCGCCTTCCGCGAACTGCTGGTGCACGGCGTGTACGGCTACGTGGCGACGTACGCGGCGGGCCACGCGGCCGTGCTGACGCTGCTCGCCCAGGACCGCGTCAACGTCGGCCGGCTCCTGCTGGAGGGCCGCCGGTCCGGGCTGCGCATCGGTGAGCTCGTCGACACCCGCCACGGGCCCGCGGCCCCCGCCAAGCAGCTCAGGGCGGCGAAACCGGCCGCCCGGACCACCGGCACCCGGACCAGAACCGCGCGCACCACGCGCACCCCGACCGCCAACCCGACCACCACTACCGACAGTTGACAGGAACCAAGGGAGCACAGACATGGCCAACACCGAGACCGCGCTGAAGGAAGCCCTCGCCTCCATCGAGGGCGCGACCGCGGCCGCGCTCGTCGACTACACCAGCGGCATGGCACTCGGCACGCTGGGCGGCAGCAAGAGCTTCGACCTGAACGTGGCCGCCGCCGGCAACACCGACGTCGTCCGCGCCAAGATGCGCACGATGGAGCACCTGGGCCTCAAGGGCCAGATCGAGGACATCCTGATCACCCTCAGCGACCAGTACCACCTGATCCGCCTGATGAGCGGCCGCGGCGGCAACGGCCTCTTCCTCTACCTCGTCCTGGACTCCAAGCGGGCCAACCTGGCGATGGCCCGCCACCAGTTGCGGAAGATCGAGGAGGAGCTGGAGGTCTGAGCCGGCCGGTCAGACGAGTGCCGCGGTGCGGCGCCGCGCCCCGCCCGGGGCCGCGTCGCCCGCCGCGATGCCCGTGCTGCGGTACGCCCTGACGGCCTTGCCGGCCGGGCGGCCGCCGTTCCGGGCGAGCCAGTCGACCCGCACCCACAGCAGCGCGTCCTCGGCCCGCTCGCGCCGCCCGAGCCAGGCGGCCTTCAGCCGCAGCCCGGTGCCGGCCCCGGCGAGCAGCATGCCGCCCGCGGCCGGCACGGCGAACGCGCTGCCGAGCGCGACGACGAACGCCGCCACCACCCACCAGCGGTGGCCCCGGCGCCAGTTGCGCGTGGTCACCGCCCGGTCCTGGAGCACGTCGTGCTTGCCGGCGCGGGCGGCCGAGCGGGCGAGCGTCGTGTAGCGCCGGCGGCGGCCGTACGACACCACGGCCGCCGCGACGATGAACAGCGCGGCCCCGGCCATCACCCCGATCCGGCGCCCGGTCAGCCCCGGCACCAGCACGCCGATCCCGGCCGCGAACACACCGGCCCACCACAACGGCGCCGCCCCGGCACGGACGACGACGGCCACCCGAGCCAGCCCCTGACCTCCGCGTGCCACGTCCTGCCTCCTCGTCGTCTTGGCACAGTCCTGCGGGCCGGAAGGTTAACGAGCGAACGTGAGACGAGTCTGAGAGCGGCGCCCGGGGCTCACTCCACGAACAACCCCCGTGCCGCCGCCCGGGCGTCGAACTCCTCCAGGCGGGCCTGCGCGTCCGGCAGGTCGTCGCACATCGCCTCCAGCAGCACCCGCCCCAGCAGCATGGGCGCGCACGCGGTGTCGAAGGCGAGCCCCGTGCCGACGGCGGCCGGCAGCAGCAGGTCGGAGACCTTGGCGACCGGCGCGAAGGCGGAGTCGGCCACGGTCACCACCGTCAGCCCCGCCTGCCTGGCGTAGGCGAGCGTGTCGACGACCTCGCGCGGGTGCCGGGGCAGCGCGAAGCACAGCAGGGCGGTGGCCCCGGCGCGCACGGCGCCCTCGATGCGGTCCTGGACCATGGTGCCGCCCTCGTCGAGCAGCCGGACGTCGGGATGCACCTTGGCGGCGAAGTACGAGAAGCCGTACGCCTGGGAGGCGGCGGCGCGCAGGCCGAGGACGGGCAGCGGGCGGGAGGCCGCCAGCAGCCGGCCCGCCCGGCGCACCGGCCGCGGGTCGGCCAGCAGCTCCGCGAGGTGTCTGAGGTTCTCGATCTCGGCCTCGACGGCCTGCTGGTACTCGTTGTACGAGCCCGCGTCCGGCGCCGGTTCCGTCGGCGCGACCTCGCGCAGGTGGCGGCGCAGGGCCGGGTAGCCGTCGAAGCCGAGGGCGACGGCGAAGCGGGTCACGGACGGCTGGCTGACCCCGGCCAGTTCGGCCAGCTCCACGCTGGACAGGAAGGGCACGTCGGCGGCCTTGCGGACCATGCTGTGCGCGATGCGCCGCTGCGTCGGCGTCAGCCGGTGCCCCTCGAACAGCGCCTGTAGCCGTGCCGCGGGAGTGTCGGTCACACTGGTCTCCCTCTGCGCGCTCATCACTCGCTCCCCCTCCAGATGTCCCTGAACCGCTCCAGCAGTGCGGCCGCGGCCGTCACGTCGTCCGTGAGCGGCCGGTCGGCCTGGTCCTCCTCCAGTACGGATTCGGCGAGCGCGAGCGCACGTCCCACCGGAAGCTCCGGGTCGGGCCTGACGTCGCGCTGGCGCAGCGCCCGTACGGCGGCGACGAGTTCGCAGCCGACGACGAGCCGGTAGGCGCGGCAGGCGCGCACCGTCTGACGTGCGGCGAGCGAGGCGAAGCTGGCCTGTTCCTCGACGCCCCGGGAGAGTACAGCGTGACCGAGCGAGGCGGGAGCCGAGAACGCGCGCAGGTCGCCGAGGGCCGCCCCGGCGGCGTACTCCAGGATCATCACCCCGGAGGAGGCCGGCTCGTGGTCGGCGAGGAAGGGGCGCAGGCGGGTGTAGGCGGGTTCGTTGAGGGTGGACAGGCGGGAGGTGGACAGACGGGCGACCTGGACCAGGGAGAGCCGGAAGTGGTCCAGGGCGAGGGCGAGTTGGGCCTGGTAGAAGCCGCCGTGGTGGTAGGCGGCCAGGTCCTCGGGCGAGATGAGGGGGTTCTCGGCGGCCGCGTTGATCTCGACGGCCAGCACCGCCTCCAGCGCGTCGGCCGCGTCGTGCGCGGGGCCGTGGATCTGGGGCAGGCAGCGGAAGCCGTAGGGGTCCTGGATGCGGCCCAGCGGCGGGGTGGGCCGGTCGGCGGCGCCGATCAGCTCCCGCATGCGCCGGGCGACCGCGGCGCTGCCCCGGTGCGGGCGGGCGGCGTGCACGGGGGCGGCGTAGGCCTCGTGGGAGCCGTCCACCGCCAGCAGCGACAGGGCGGCGACGACCTGGGTGGCCTCGACCAGCCCGCGCAGTTCGTGCAGGGCCAGCGCGGACTGGCCGAGGGTGAGGGCGTTGCTGCTGATGAAGGCGAGCGCGTCGTTGTTGTCGAGGGGCTGCGGCCCGGGGGCGCCGGCTCCGCGCCACGGATGCTCCCCGGCCAGCGCCAGCCCCGCCTGGGCCAGCGCCGCGATGTCCCCGGTGCCCACCGAGCCGAACTCGTTGACGACCGGGTACGCCCCGTTCTCCAGCGCCTCGCACAGCGCGGTGACCACGCTGGGCCGCAGTCCCGCGCCGCCGGCCAGCAGCTGGTTGGCGCGCACGGCGAGCATCGCGCGCACCTGCCGGGCGGGCAGTTCGTCGCCGATCGCGCCGGCGTGGCTGCGCAGCAGGCGCAGGCCGTGCCCGGCGGCGGCCTCGGTGGGCACGGACTCGGTGCGGTTGGCGCCGACGCCGGTGGAGCGGCCGTAGACGCGGCCGGTCGCGGCGATCCGCCGGGCGGCGTCCCAGGATGCGGAGACCCGCTTCATCGCCTCGGTCCCGGGGACCGGCCGGGCGGTGCCGTCGGCGAGGCGCACGACGTCCTCGACGCCGAGCCCGATCCCGTCGAGGACCACCAGCCCGGCGTACGTCACCCCGGTCGCCCCGGTCACCCGTTCTCCCCTCACCGACACCGCTTATTCAGATCTTAAGAGATCTGCATGGGGCTATACAGGCGGATGCCCCACCGCCAACAGGGGGGCTATCCCCAGTGCGGTGGGTGCTCCGGCTGCCTAGCGTGGATGTCCATGACGGGATGGGAGACCGGGATGGACACGCGCGACGCCGAACTCAAGAAGGAGCTCAACGCCACCCTGCAGGCCCGCAGGGAGCTGGGCGAGGAGTACGAGTCGGCGCTGGTCGACTCGTTCCTGGAGAAGGTCGACCAGCGCATCGACGGCGCGGTGGAGCGCCGGGTGCGCCGGCAGCTGGCCGAGCAGCAGATGGTGGTCGCCCGGGGCGCGCGGACGCCGAAGCCGACCGACTCCTGGGGGGAGCGCTTCGGCTTCGGCATCGTCACCCTGGTGCTGGCGATCCCGCTCTCCGCGATCGGCGGGGGCATCGCCCATCTGCCCGGCCTGTTCGTCACCTGGGCGGGCATCGTCGGCGTCAACGCCTTCCAGGCCGTGCGCGGCAACGCCCACCTCTTCGGCCGCCGCCGGGACCGCAAGGACGCCGACGACTGGCAGGACTGACCTCACACCTGCCGGGTCGGCAGCACCATGATCTGCCGCAGGTTGACGTGCCGGGGACGGCTGGCGACGTAGGCGACGACGTCCGCGAGCTCGTCGGCCGCCAGTGCGCCGAACGCCTCGACCAGCCCGTCGACCTGTTCCCGCGCCCCGGCGTCCAGCTGCGCGGCGATCTCGGTCTCGGTCACCCCCGGCTCGATGTTGGTGACCCGGACGTCCCGCGGCCCGAACTCGTCGCGCAGCAGCGCCGACAGGTGGGTGACCGCGGCCTTCGTCGCCCCGTACACGGCGTAGGAGGGGAAGCCGGTGAGGTGCGCGGCGACGGACGAGACGTTCACCAGGTCCGCGGTGCGGCCCTGCTCCGCCGCTGCCGTCAGGTCCTTGGCGAAGGCGCCGGTGATCCGCAGCACCCCGGTGAGGTTGGTGTCGATCGTCCGCCGCCACTCGTCGACGCGCGCGGCCTCGATCGGGCTGGGCAGCATGATGCCGGCGTTGTTGACGACCAGGTCGGCGGTCCCGTACGCCGCGTGGACCCGCTCCACGGCGGCCGCGACGGACGCGTCGTCGGTGACGTCGGCGACCACCGCCAGCGCCTGCCCGCCGTCCGCCCGGATCTTCTCGGCGACCGCCTCCAGCCGCTCGGCCCGCCGCGCCAGCAGCGCGACCCGCGCGCCCTGCGCGGCCAGCGTCACGGCGACGGCCTCACCGATCCCGCTCGCGGCCCCGGTGACGACGGCGGTACGGCCGGCCAGGTTCTCGTACGACATGGAGGTGCTCCTCGGGGAAGTGGGCCGGGGCGTCTCCCCGGCTGCGTCCACGACCCTGCGCCGCCCGGGCCGCCGTACCCAGGGATGAGCTTTTCCTGGGTCTGCCAGTACCAGGTTCCGGTTCCGTCCCTCCCCTACGATCGGGACCATGGACGGGGATCTCGGAGACTTCCTGCGCTCGCGCCGCGCCCGCATCCGGCCCCAGGACGTGGGGCTGCCCTCGTACGGCCGGCGCCGGGTGCCCGGGCTGCGCCGCGAGGAGGTGGCGCAGCTGGCCGGGGTGAGCGTCGACTACTACATCCGGCTCGAACAGGGCCGTGGGCCCAGTGTGTCGGCGGCCGTGCTGGACTCCCTCGCACGCGTGCTGCGGCTGGACGAGACCGAGCACGCCTATCTGCACGCGGTGGCCCACCCGCCCCGGAAGGGCGAGCGCCACCGCAGGCCCGCGCCGCGGGTCCGCCCCGGCGTCCAGCGGCTGCTCGACGGCATGGACGACTCCCCGGCCTTCGTGCTCGGACCCGCCATGGACCCGCTGGCCTGGAACGCCCTCGCCGACGCCGTGCACGGCTTCAGCCGCACCGAACCCCGCCGGCGCAACGCCCTCCGCATGCTCTTCCTGGAGCCCGAGGGCCGCGAGCTCTACCCCGACTGGGCCGTCTGCGCCGCCCAGTCCGTCGCCAACCTGCGGCTGACCGCGGGCGCGCGCCCCGACGATCCCGCCGTGCGCGACCTCGTCGGCGAACTCTCCCTCAAGAGCGAGGAGTTCCGCCGTCTGTGGGCCGACCACCAGGTCAAGGCGTGCATGTACGGCGTCAAGCGGCTGCGGCACCCCGTCGCGGGCCTGCTGACCCTGCCGTTCGAGTCGCTGTCGCTGCCCGCGGAGCCCGAGCAGACGGTCGTCGTCTACAGCCCGGAGCCGGGCTCGGAGACGGCCGAGCGTCTCGCGCTGCTGGGCAGTTGGGCCGGGTCACGCGCGTAGAAAGGTAATGCGCGGGGACCGCCGCACCCCCGTTGCCGGGGGGCGGGACGACGGCGGTCCCCGCGAGGGACGCTGACCGGGTCAGGGCCGGGTCTCGCGTCCGGCGTCCATGGAGGTCCGGGAGCCGCTCCGGAGGTCCTTGGACGTTCGGTGCCGGCCTGGGCGGGGAGCCGCTCCCGCCCTGCCGACACCCACTAATGTGCCGGACCCGTGTTAAGCGTGTGCTGCGCGGACGTGACACGCTCGTACCACTTCCGCGAAGTCCGCGAACGTTGCCGATCACCGTAAGTTCGCCGCCGCCACGGGCCGTTCACCGGACGTTTCCCGCTACTTCCCGCCCTTGGCGAGGAAGGCGAGCAGATCCTGCCGGCTGATCACCCCGGTGGGCTTGCCCTCCACGAGGACGATCGCCGCGTCCGCGGCGCCCAGCACCGACATCAGGTCGGCGACCGGCTCGCCCGAGCCGACCTGCGGCAGCGGGGGCGACATGTGCTTCTCCAGCGGGTCGTCGAGGGAGGCGCGCTTGGCGAACAGGGCGTCCAGCAGCTCGCGCTCGACGACCGAGCCGACGACCTCGGCGGCCATGACGTCCGGGTGACCGGCGCCCGGCTTCACGATCGGCATCTGCGAGACGCCGTACTCGCGCAGCACCTCGATGGCCTGGCCGACGGTCTCGTCCGGGTGCATGTGCACCAGGGAGGGGATGGCGCCGTGCTCCTTGTCGTCGAGGACGTCGCCGACGCGGGCGCTGGGACCGGCGTCCTCCAGGAAGCCGTAGTCCGCCATCCACTCGTCGTTGAAGATCTTCGAGAGGTAGCCGCGCCCGCTGTCCGGCAGCAGCACCACCACGACGTCGTCCTCGCCGAGCCGCTCCGCCACGCGCAGCGCCGCCACGACCGCCATCCCGCAGGAGCCGCCCACCAGCAGGCCCTCCTCCTTGGCCAGCCGCCGGGTCATCTGGAAGGAGTCCTTGTCGGAGACGGCGACGATCTCGTCCGCGACGGTCCGGTCGTAGGCGGTGGGCCAGAAGTCCTCACCGACGCCCTCGACCAGATACGGCCGCCCGGAGCCGCCGGAGTAGACGGAGCCCTCCGGGTCGGCGCCGATGACCTTGACCTTGCCGTCGCTGACGTCCTTCAGGTAGCGGCCGGTGCCGGAGATGGTGCCGCCGGTGCCCACGCCCGCCACGAAGTGGGTGATCCTGCCCTCGGTCTGCTCCCACAGCTCGGGACCGGTGGAGTGGTAGTGCGAGAGGGGGTTGTTGGGGTTGGAGTACTGGTCGGGCTTCCACGCGCCCGGCGTCTCGCGCACCAGGCGGTCGGAGACGTTGTAGTACGAGTCCGGGTGCTCGGGGTCCACGGCCGTCGGGCACACGACCACCTCGGCGCCGTACGCGCGCAGCACATTGATCTTGTCGGTGCTCACCTTGTCGGGGCACACGAAGATGCACTTGTACCCCTTCTGCTGCGCCACGATGGCCAGTCCCACGCCGGTGTTCCCGCTGGTCGGCTCGACGATCGTGCCGCCCGGCTTCAGCTCCCCGCTCTGCTCCGCCGCCTCGATCATGCGCAGGGCGATGCGGTCCTTCACGGAACCGCCCGGGTTGAAGTACTCGACCTTGGCCAGGACGGTGGCCCTGATGCCCTTGGTCACGCTGTTGAGCCTCACCAGCGGGGTGTTGCCGACGAGGCTGATCATCGAGTCGTGGAATTGCACCGTTGTCTCCGGATGCTGCAAAAGGTGTGGTCGTAGTGGTTCGGCCAGCCTATGGCCTCCGGGGGCCGCCCGGCGGTCGTTCACTCCCCGTTGGGATTGGGCCACGGTCCGTGCGGGGCAAGGAGTGGGTGTACGGACACGAGGAGGTGGCGGCGGCGCATGACGAGCATGTCGAGGGCGCGGGTGGCCCGGCGGATCGCGGCCGGGGCCGCATTCGGCGGCGGCGGGATCGGGCTGGCCGGTGCGGCGGCGGTCGGCCTGCTGCTGGCCGAGGTACAGCTGGCCAAGCGCCATGTGGGCAACGGCAGCAGCGGCCGGGTGCCGGTGGCGGACGGCCGGTACGGCACCGCGTACGCCGTCCCCGACGAACCGCCGCTGCGGCTGACGATGCTCGGCGACTCCACGGCCGCGGGCCAGGGCGTGCACCGGGCGGGCCAGACGCCGGGCGCGCTGCTGGCGTCGGGGCTGTCGGCGGTGGCCGAACGCCCGGTGGAGCTGCACAACGTGGCGTTGCCGGGGGCCACGTCCGACGACCTGGACCGCCAGGTGGCCCTGGTGCTCGCCAACCCGGCGCTGGTGCCGGACATCTGCGTGATCATGATCGGCGCGAACGACGTCACCCACCGCATGCCGCCCACCCGCTCGGTCCGCCATCTGTCCGCGGCGGTACGCCGGCTGCGCACGGCCGGCGCGGAGGTGGTCGTCGGCACCTGCCCCGACCTGGGCACGATCGAGCCGGTCCAGCAGCCCCTGCGGTGGCTGGCCCGTCGCGCCTCCCGCCAGCTGGCGGCGGCCCAGACGATCGGCGTCGTGGAACAGGGCGGACGCACGGTGTCGCTGGGCGACCTGCTGGGCCCCGAGTTCGAGGCCAATCCCCGTGAGCTGTTCGGGCCCGACAACTACCACCCCTCGGCGGAGGGGTACGCGACCGCGGCGATGGCGGTGCTGCCCACGGTGTGCGCCGCCCTGGGCCTGTGGCCGGCCGAGGAGGAGCGCCCGGACGTCTCCCGCCGCGAGGGCTTCCTCCCGGTGGCCAGGGCCGCCGCGGAGGCCGCCTCGGAGGCCGGCACCGAGGTCGCGGCCGCGATGCCCACGGGTCCGCGCGGGCCCTGGGCCCTGCTGAAGCGCCGGCGGCGGCGCCGGGTGCCGGAGCCGCAGCCGGAGACGTCACCGACCAGCCCGTCCGGGGTGTGAGGGGCGGCGACGGGGAGACCGACAAAGCAAGCGCTTAGAAAATTGCGGTCAGGGTCACACCGCAGCAACCGTGACCCCGGCCATACGTACGGGTAACTTCCCAGGAGGCCCTACCCGTCGTTCGTCCGTCCGCCCGTCGCCCGACCACCACCCCTCGGCGAGGCGCTGCACGCCCCGCCTTCTTGCTTGGAGCCGTGATGCCCGAAGCCGTGATCGTCTCGACCGCCCGCTCCCCCATCGGCCGCGCCTTCAAGGGCTCCCTCAAGGACCTGCGCCCCGACGACCTCACCGCCACGATCATCCAGGCCGCCCTCGCCAAGGTCCCCGAGCTGGACCCGAAGGACATCGACGACCTGATGCTCGGCTGCGGTCTGCCCGGCGGCGAGCAGGGCAACAACCTCGGCCGCATCGTCGCCGTGCAGATGGGCATGGACCACCTCCCGGGCTGCACGATCACCCGGTACTGCTCCTCGTCCCTGCAGACCTCCCGCATGGCCCTGCACGCCATCAAGGCCGGCGAGGGCGACGTCTTCATCTCGGCCGGCGTGGAGATGGTCTCCCGGTACGTCAAGGGCAACTCCGACAGCCTGCCCGACACGCACAACCCCCTCTTCGCCGAGGCCGAGGCCCGCACCGAGGCCGTCGCCCAGCAGGAGGGCACGACCTGGCACGACCCGCGCGAGGACGGCCTGCTGCCCGACCCGTACATCGCCATGGGCCAGACCGCCGAGAACCTCGCCCGCCTGAAGGGCATCACCCGCCAGGACATGGACGAGTTCGGCGTGCGCTCGCAGAACCTCGCCGAGGAAGCCATCAAGAACGGCTTCTGGGAGCGGGAGATCACCCCGGTGACGCTGCCCGACGGCACCGTCGTGAGCAAGGACGACGGCCCCCGCCCCGGCGTCACCATGGAGGGCGTCGCCGGCCTCAAGCCGGTCTTCCGCCCCGACGGCCTGGTCACCGCCGGCAACTGCTGCCCGCTCAACGACGGCGCCGCGGCCGTGGTCGTCATGAGCGACACCAAGGCCCGCGAGCTCGGCCTCACCCCGCTCGCCCGCATCGTCTCCACCGGCGTCTCGGGCCTGTCCCCCGAGATCATGGGCCTCGGCCCGGTCGAGGCCTCGCAGCGGGCCCTGCGCCTGGCCGGCCTCACCATCGACGACATCGACCTGGTGGAGATCAACGAGGCGTTCGCCGCCCAGGTGATCCCCTCCTACCGCGAGCTGGGCATCCCGCTGGAGAAGCTGAACGTGAACGGCGGCGCCATCGCCGTCGGCCACCCCTTCGGCATGACCGGCGCCCGGATCACCGGCACGCTCATCAACTCCCTCCAGTTCCACGACAAGCAGTTCGGCCTGGAGACGATGTGCGTCGGCGGTGGCCAGGGCATGGCGATGGTCATCGAGCGCCTGAGCTGAACCCCTGCGTGACCGCCGAGGCACGTGCGGTGAGCCTCTGGCCCGGAGTCCGGGACACACCCGGCCTCCGGGCCGTTTTGTGATCCAATCTCCCCCAGGATGTGACCTATCTCCCTTAGCCGGGAGATAACCCCAGCTCAGCGCCGCAACCCCAACCCACCGCAGGCCCAAAGTCCTGTCCGGTTCGTGACGTTACGCACTGACAGCTGGTTAGTCCGCCCTTCAAGCTGATGTAGGAAGTCGGGGGTCGACTTTGAACCGGGAGTACGTCAGTGAGCGCCATGCCGATCGCCTTGCTGGTCATCACGGCCGCCACGGGCGCCGTGGGCCTCGCCGTCCTGCGCACCCTCATGGTGCTGCGGCGTGAGGTCGCGGCCCTGCACGCCCAGCTCGCCGAGAACAACGCTCCGCGCGGCCTCGTGCCCGCCGCCCGCCTGTCCGCCGAGGCCGACGAGATACGCGCCGCGGTGGCCGAGGCACTCGCCGAGGAGCGGGAGCGCGAGCTCGCCGAGGCGCGGGCCTTCTGGGCCGCCCAGGAGGCCCGGGACGCCTCCGACGCGCCCTCGCTGCTGGGCCTGCCCGACAGCGAGCTGTTCCTGCCCCGCCAGGCCGATTTCGTGGGTCTGGAGCCGGTGAGCGAGCCGACCGCGGACGCCGACGAGTTCGCCGGGGACTCCCCCGAGCTGGCCGCGGCCCGCCGCCGCCACCCGTCCCATCCGGACTTCGTGCCGGTCCAGTCACCCGTGGCGAACGAGCACGAACGCACCGTGGCCACCCTGGAGGAACTCGCCGCCGACCGCGTCGAACTGGCCGACGTCCGCCCCGGCCCGCTCGGCACCCTCGACGTCTACGTCTTCGCCGACGGCACGACCCTGTGCATGACCCCGGGCCACCGTGAGACGGCGGAACGCCTGGCGGCCGCCCTGCGCGCGGGCCAGAGCCCGGTCCTGCTCGGCGGCTCGGGCGTGAGCGGCGCGTACACGCTCACCTTCGAGTGCGGCGAGGAGAACGTCTACATCCTGGCCGACCGGGTCATAGCGTCCCTCTAGCGCGCGGACGTCACACGCCGGCCCGCCGCTGTGCCCGTGCGACCAGTTCCACCACTTCTTCCAGCTGGCCCTCGTCATCCAGGACGAGGGCCAAGTCGTGCGCGGCGACGGTGACTTGGTCGGCGGCGGCGAACATCCCGGCGTCCGGCATCTCGCGAGGCTCCCGCGCGGGCTCCTCGATCCGCTGCGCCCGCACGGCCAACTCCCGGGCCAGCGCAAGCGCCTCCGCCGCGGCGCCCCGCTGCAGGCGCGACTGCGGCGCCGCCCGCAACCGGTCGGCGAAGTGATCCACGGCTCGCGTCAGGGGCGTCGTATCAACCACGCCCCGAGCGTACGCGGGACCTCCGGACTGTTGCCAATACGCGAACGCTCAGGCACGGTGACCTGAAGGACCGGCTTACACCCCATTGCGTCCGGAGGCGCCGATGTCCCAACTCTTCTCCGAGGAGACCCACCGCAACCTGCTCGCCCGCATCCCCCACTGCACCGGTCGTGAAGTCTCCGACTGGCTGCGCACCGTCGAAGAAGGCCCCGCTCTCTTCCGCTTCGAGGAGAAGGTCAGCTGGCTCCGCCACGAGCACAACCTCGCGTACGGCCACGCGAAGGCGATCGTTCATGAGTACGACCTGAGGAGGGCCGCGCGCAAATTCCTCTAGCGCGCACCTGGACGGACAGCACTGAGCCCCGGGTGCCGGCACCCGGGGCTCACCTGCTGCTGGACCGGTGGAGACTAGTCGTTGCTGTTGAGGATCGCGAGGATCCGCAGGAACTCCATGTAGATCCACACCAGCGTCAGCGTCAGACCGAACGCGGCGAGCCAGGCCTCCTCGCGCGGGGCGCCGTAGGCGATGCCGTCCTCGACCTGCTTGAAGTCCAGGGCGAGGAAGCAGGCGCCGAGGATGACGCCGACGATGCCGAAGAAGATGCCGAGACCGCCGCTGCGGAAGCCGAGGCCGTCACCGCCGCCGAACACGGCGAACAGCATGTTCACCGTCATCAGCAGCACGAAGCCGAGCGCGGCCGCCATCACGAAGCCGTAGAAGCGGCGGTTGACGCGGATCCAGCCGGCCTTGTACGCGACCAGCACCGCGGCGAAGACCGCCATCGTGCCGATCACGGCCTGCATGGCCGCGCCGCTCGCGATGCGGTTGTCGACGATGTTGGACACGACGCCGAGGAAGACACCCTCGAACGCGGCGTACGACAGGATCAGCGCCGGCGAGGCCTTGCGCTTGAAGGACTGCACGAACGCCAGGACCATGCCGATCAGCGCGGCGCCGATGCCCAGGCCGTAGGACCGGGAGATGTTGGCGTCGTCGACCGGCAGCAGCGCCCAGGCGAGCGCGGCCGTGACGATCAGGACGCCGAGGGTGGACGCCGTGCGCATGACGACGTCGTCCATCGTCATCCGGCCCGCGGTGGTGACCGGCGCCTGCGGGGCGCCGTACTGCAGGTCCTGCTGGGCGTAAGGGTTCTGCGCGTACGGGTTCTGCGCGTAGGGATTGCCGGCCGGCTGGGCGTACGGATTGCCCTGCGTACCGACAGCGGGTCCCCCGGCCTGCGGCGCGGCGTTGAAGTGCGCGTAGCCGTTGTCGCGGCTGAACCCCCGTCGCGAGAAGACCGGGTTTCTGCTCCTCATTTCACTCCTCCATGGCCACGGTGCGTGGGCCTTGGCTCAAGAGTAATAGGTAGGCAAAGGATTGACCCTAGTGCTTGGGGAGGATCTTTCCCTCGTCGTGCTGGCCAACACGCTAGCCGGATCACTGATTCCCTGGACCGGAGGGGGGCATTCATGACCAACCTGCGACATGGCCGGAACCGGCCGGAGATCCACTCCTTACGTCACTCGAACGCGAACCCCGTGTACCCCTCGGCCAGGTCCGTCTCGGCGGCGCGGGAGGAGGCGATCCGCTCCAGCCGGGCGAGCTGGAGGCGGTCGTCGAAGGGGGTGGCCTCGGGGGCCCGGTGCAGCATGGTCGTCATGTCGTACGAGAACCGCTCGGCCTGCCAGACGCGGCGCAGGCAGGTCGCGGAGTAGGCGTCCAGCAGCTCGGCCGAGCCGGTCTCGCGCTCGTGGGTGAGCGCCCGCGCGAAGGTCACCACGTCCCCGACGGCGAGGTTGAGCCCCTTGGCACCGGTGGGCGGCACGATGTGCGCCGCGTCGCCGGCCAGGAAGAGGCGGCCGTGACGCATGGGTTCGTGGACGTACGACCGCATCGGGGTCACCGACTTCTGGGTGATCGGTCCGCGCTCCAGGCGCCAGTCGTCCGCGGTCTCGAACCGGCGCTCCAGTTCGTCCCAGATCTCCTCGTCGCCCCAGGTCCGGGCGTCCGTGCCCGCGGGCACCTGGAGGTAGAGGCGGGAGACGGACGGAGAGCGCATGGACAGCAGGGCGAAGCCGCGGTCGTGGCGGGCGTAGACCAGCTCGTCGTGGGAGGGCGGCACGTCGGCGAGGATGCCGAGCCAGCCGAAGGGGTACGACCGCTCGAAGACGCGGGCGACCTCGGCGGGCACGGCCTTGCGGGCCACGCCCCAGAAGCCGTCGCAGCCGACGACGTAGTCGCACTCCAGGACGTCCTCGACGCCCTCGTGCCGGAAGCGGACGGACGGGCGGTCGGTGTCGGCGCCCTCCACCGCGAGCGCCTCCGCCCCGAACAGCAGCGGACCGCCCTCCTTCAGCTGCAGGGCGATGAGGTCCTTGCACACCTCGGTCTGCGCGTACACCATCACCGACCGGCCGCCGGTGAGGGCGGGGAAGTCGACGCGATGCCGCTTCCTGTCGTACCGCAGCTCGATGCCGTCGTGGGGCAGGCCCTCGCGGTCCATGCGCTCCCCGGCGCCGGCCGCGCGCAGCACGTCCACCGTGCCCTGCTCCAGGATCCCGGCGCGCTGGCGCTGCTCGACGTAGGCGCGGTCGCGGCTTTCGAGGACGACCGAGTCGATCCCCGCGTTGTGCAGCAGCCGCGCGAGGAGGAGACCGGCGGGGCCGGCGCCGATGATGCCGACGGTGGTGCGCATCGGGGATCCCTTCGCTGGGGGCGGTTCGTCTGGTTCGCCGTCTGGTTCGTCTGTGCGTCGTATGTCTTGCGTCTTGTTCGTCTGGTGAAATTTATTTCACTTTCTTGCTGGCGTGAGTCTGCTCCTGCCGTCCTCCGGTGTCAACGGTCCGACCGCCGCCCCACGGGCACGGGCGGCGGTCGGTGGCCGGTGCGGCGCTCCGGTCAGTGGCCGGGCCAGCCGTCCAGGTGGCGGTGCAGGGTGACGTCGGGCTGCGCCGCGCCCTTCGGGGCGTGCGCGACCGCGTCCTTGAGGATGCCGGTGACCTCCCCGGCCAGGTCGTCGACCTGGGACTTCAGGTCGGCGGCGGGCAGCGGGGAGCGGGTCAGGGCGTCCAGGCGGCGGTGGACGTCGGCGAGCTGCCGCTGCGCGGAGGCGTCGAGGGCGAGCGGGGTGGGCGTGGAGACGACGAACTGGTAGGCGCCCGCGAGCGTCTGGCAGCCCGTGCACTCCTTGTTCGCCGCGTCGCTGAGGTTGACGGCGTTGAGGTGCGCGTGCACCCCGGCGACCGTGACGATCTGGAAGGACAGTGCGACGGAACGGCAGTGGTCGTCGGCCGAGCAGCCGGCCGAGACGGCGTTGGCCTGGTTGCGCGCGGAGGCGGCGTTGACCGTGCCGAACTGGCGGATGGTGAAGGAGTCCCTCGCCTGCGTGTGGTGGGCCCGGTCGGCGTGGCTGAAGACGTGGTCCGAGGCGAAGGCCGCGTGCGGGGCGGCGGTGGCCGCCTGCGCCGGTACGGCGGTGGCGACGCCGACGGCTCCGGCGGCGAGGAGCCCTATGCGGACGGCGCGCTGGGTGAGCGGGTTCGCGGCGGAGCGGGGTTTGCGGTGACTGCTCATGGGATCTGATCTCCGTACGTTGGTGAACGGCCCAGAAGGCCGGATGCGGGCACGCGAGGCCGCCGGACCGTCTCGGGTCCCCGTCCTCAGGGCGAGGTCGCCGGAGCCGGTGACTCGCTCGGCGGCGGGGACGAGGCGCCGGCCGTGGGTGAGGGCGGCACGCTCTCCGACGGTGTCGGCGAGGACTGCGGCGGGGGTTCGGCGGACGAGGCCGTCGGGGCCGGGTCCCCGGACGTGCCGGCGCCCGTCGGCACCGGCTGCGCGGAGTCGCCCGGCTTCGCCGACGTCCCCGGCGAGGCGGCCGACGCGCTGCCCGAGGCCCGGTCCGACGGCCCGTCACCGGGCCCCTCGGAACCGGACGCCGCCGCTGCCGGGGGCGCGGCGGACGTGCCGTCCGACGGGCCGGCCGACCCTGCGGTGCCCGGGGTGGACGCGTGCCGCGGCTGCGGCTGGTCCGTGGAGACCCCGGGTTGGAGGATCGGCGCGATCGGCGGCTTCTTGGGCAGGGGCTGGGGCGCGATCCCGGACACCCAGGCGTAGCCGAGCCCCGTGAGACCGGCCAGTGCGACGGCACACAGCGTCATCCGCAGCACCGGCCGGCCCGCCGTGGAGCGCTTCGCGCCCCGCAGGATCCGCCCGCCCAGTTTCACGGAGAGATAGACGACCCCCGCCATCGGGCACAGCAGCATCACGCAGCCGATGCTCCCGACCAGCCCCTCGACGATCTGCCCGTGCGAGAACGCCGCCCCGGTGCCGAGGAGTTGCTCGGTCAGCGAGCGTGTCATCGTGGCGATGATGCGCGGCAGGTTCCACAGCGCGTACCCCAGCTCGCCGACGAGCAGGGGGACCATCGTCAGCACCCAGGTGGCGACGATCGTCCGGGCCGACCTCTTCAGCCCGGCGACCTCCCGGCGGGCCGCCCGCCCCTTCCGCCCCGGCCACAGGCTCAGCAGGATCGGTTTGATCTTGCCGTAGAGATCCGGCACCCCGGCGAGGTCGCCGAGGATGTAGTAGCCGTCCAGGCGGACGGCCGGCATCAGCTGCTCCAGGATCTCGAAGTGCCCGAGATAGACCGCGGCCAGGAAGAACTGCGCCCCGGTGGCGAAGTACATCCCGGCCATCGCCAGCATGAAGACGACGTTGAAGTAGACCCCGCCCAGGTCGGTGCGGATCCGCCCGCCCCGCCCGATCCGGTAGACGTCGGTGACGTCGGTGTACATCGACGGCCAGATCAGGAAGAGCCCGCACCCGATGCAACCGGGGCGGGCACCGCCGTACCGGCACGCGGAGGCGTGGCCGAACTCGTGGAAGACGAGGGAGGCCACGGTGAGGACGAAGACGATGAGGATGAGCACCGGCTGGTCGAGGACCTCCAGGACGGGCTCGATCGCCCCGAAGAACCCGAACAGCCAGACGTCCATCACCAGCGCCGAGACCAGCACCAGCACGACCACGGCCGGGCGGTGCAGCCAGGCCAGCGCCCGCGCGATCCTCGCCGTGCGCCGTTCGTTGAAGATCACCCGGTGGCCCTTGAGGGCGAGCAGCAGGTCGGAGCGCGGTGCGTCGACCTCGTCGTCCTCCTGGCCCTCGGGGACCACCACGCCGAGCGGTACGAGCTTGTTCTCGACCAGGTAGCGGACGTTCTCCCCGCTGACCTCGCGGCCGAACCGCGCGCTCACCCGGTGGGCGATGGTCTCCATGTCCCGCACGCCGTCGACCGACGACGCCACGAGGTACAGCAGCCGCGTCAGCTGCACGACCTGCCCGTCCCCCCGACGGGCGATGTACCGCGGGTCGGTGAACCCCGATCCCTGGTACTCGCCGTGCAGTTGCAGCCCCGCGCTCAGCCGCGGGACCGGCGCCGGCGGCTGCTCGACGACCGGCAGGCTGCCCGTCGCCACCTGCTCGTAGGTCACCGGCCAGCCGCCGGGCCCCGGAACCGGCCCCGTGTCGTACAGCGCGGCGGTCCCGTCTCCGAGCACCGTCATCTACGGTCTCCCCCCACGTCCTCCCCGTTCTCCCCCCGGTGCCGCCGGGACCGCGCCCGGCGTACCCCCCCAGGGGGCGGACCGCGCCGCGCCCCCGCGCGGTCCGCCCCCGGTGCGGTGCCGTCGTTACTGCGTGACGGTGATGTTCTGGACGGCCTGCGACTCGGCCGCCGACCACGCGGAGTGGTCGTTGATCGCGGCGGACTGGTTGTCGGCCGTGATGTTGGCGACGTGCTTGGTCACGTTGACCGTCCTGCCGAAGCTGAACTTCAGCCGGCCCAGGGCCTCGCGGCCCGGCAGCAGCTCGGCGGACTCGGAGTCGAGCTCGTGCATGTCCATGCTCATGACGGACGTCCTTTCGGAAGGTTCTGGATGTACGGGTGTCGGGTGGCGGGCGTTACTGCGAGACGGTGATGGTCTGGCCCGCACCGGAGTCGGCCACCGACCAGGCGGAGTGGTCGTTCAGGGCGGCGGACTGGTTGCTCGCCGAGATGTTCGCGACGTGCTTGGTGACGTTGACCGTCCTGCCGAAGCTGAACTTCAGGCGGCCCAGGGCCTCGCGGCCCGGCAGCAGCTCCGCGGACTCGGCGTCGAGCTCGTGGACGTCCATCATGATCAATTCCCCCTCAGGGATGGGCATTTCCGGTCGGACCGAGTCAGGTTCCCCCCGGACTCTGTCCAACTTGGTCGGACGAGCTGTCCAACGAGATTGGACACTAGGGCCTCGGACCGCCCTTCCGCAACCCGTTCGGGACATCACCCTCCGGCCGTTCGCTCCGGCGCCCGTAGAATCGGGTCCGACGTGGAGAGAGACCGCCGAGTACCGCCCGGGCGGCGAGCAGGAAGTGACCTTCGGTGGCCAACGCACTGCAGCGACTGATCCGTGAGCGCCTCGACCGCAAGGAGTGGTCCTACGGCGATGTGGCGCGCCGCGGCGGCATCCCCCGCTCCACCGTCCACCACCTCGCCACCGCCGAGCGCGTGGTCCGCATGCCGCAGCCGGCCACGCTGGAGGGGCTGTCCAAGGGGCTGGACCTCCCGTTGGACACCGTGCGCCGGGCCGCCGCCGAGGCCTGCGGCATCCACGTCTACGGCCCCGATGCCGCCCCCGGCGCCGACGGCACCCCCGCTCCCGCCGCGGACCCCGAGGTCGAGCTCCTCATCGCCAGCGTCCAGAAGCTCTCGGCCGACGACCGCCGCCACGTCTCGGCCCTCGTGGAGTCCCTGCTGGCCCGCGCGCCGAAGGAACAGTGACCGGACCCGGCGGCCGTGCGGGCTTCCGTGGCCGCGGCGTACCCCAGGATGACGTCGGATGACACGGTTTGACCGGCCCGCCGTCATTTCGGAAAAGAATTCCACAGCACCCGAAAGCGGGAAGATCCGCCGCTAGTCTCTCCTCCTGCCCGAGGCGCGAGAGCCGCACGACCCCGGGCGCCCAGGGGGAAGATGTGTTGTTCGTGCATGGCGGACCGACCACCGCCGTGGTCCGCGGACCGGCCGGTGAATCGGTGGTCCTGCTCTCCGGCGAACTGCCCGAGGTGCTCACCGACGAGGCGCTCGCCGAGCTCCTGGACCTCGCCGCGGCCATCCTGGACGCGGACGAACTGGTCCTGTTCCACACCTGCCTGCGCACCCTGCGCCGCAACGGAATGCGCGCGGGCCGCCGGATCGAGGTCGACGGCGCCGTACTGACCGTCTACGAAGGATGAATCCGACCCATCGGAAGTGCCCGGAGCCGGACTCGAACCGGCACGCCCGCGTAGGGGCAGCGAGGTTTAAGCTCGCCGTGTCTGCATTCCACCATCCGGGCAGGCCATGGGCTCCGCGTCGAGGCTCCCGAGCCTATCGGGATGCTTCCCCCGAACAGCGGCCGGGCGGGCCGATGTTGTCTTATTTTATTGACGTCTGAGGGTGCATCAGCCACCGGTACGAGCCATCCGCACTTGCCAATAGCCTTACGTGCGACGTCCGGCCGCGCATGCGGAATGACGGAATTTCACCGCCCGAACGAGGGTGCTCCACCCGTTCTCGACGAAAGCGTTTGCCAGGGCCACGTCAGAACCGGGTGCACCGTCATACCCAGGTATGACGCCGGGGACGGGGGTCCGACCCCAGTCGCCCCCCGGAACCGGAACAGCGGCTGACTACACGGCCTTCTCCGGCGACCACGATGGACGGGTCCCTTCAGATGTCGTCCGCGAGGAGTGCCTTCCCGTGACCACCACAACCGTCGGCCGGACCACCGCCGCCGTGGCCGCGCGCGCCACGGAGCTGTCCAAGATCTACGGGCAGGGCGAGACCCAGGTGGTCGCCCTGGACCGGGTCTCCGTCGAGTTCCGGCAGGCCGAGTTCACCGCGATCATGGGGCCCTCCGGTTCGGGCAAGTCCACGCTGATGCACTGTGTGGCCGGCCTGGACACCTTCTCCTCCGGCTCCGTGCGCATCGGCGACGTCGAGCTCGGCTCGCTGAAGGACAGGCAGCTCACCCGGTTGCGGCGGGACAAGATCGGCTTCATCTTCCAGGCGTTCAACCTGCTGCCGACGCTGACGGCGCTGGAGAACATCACCCTGCCCATGGACATCGCCGGCCGGAAGCCGGACCAGCAGTGGCTGGACACCGTCATCCGGATGGTGGGCCTCAAGGACCGGCTCGGCCACCGCCCCTCCCAGCTCTCCGGCGGCCAGCAGCAGCGCGTCGCCGTGGCCCGCGCGCTCGCCTCCCGGCCCGACATCATCTTCGGCGACGAGCCCACCGGAAACCTCGACTCCCGCTCCGGCGCCGAGGTGCTGGGCTTCCTGCGCAACTCCGTACGGGAGTTGGGGCAGACGGTCGTGATGGTCACCCACGACCCGGTGGCCGCCGCCTACGCGGACCGGGTCGTCTTCCTCGCCGACGGGCGCATCGTCGACGAGATGTACCGGCCCACCGCGGACAACGTCCTCGACTACATGAAGCAGTTCGACGCGAAGGGCCGCACCAGCTGATGTTCCGCACCGCCCTGCGCAACGTCCTCGCGCACAAGGCCCGGCTGCTGATGACCGTGCTCGCCGTGATGCTCGGCGTCGCGTTCGTCTCCGGCACGCTGGTCTTCACCGACACCATCTCCCAGGCGTACCAGAAGAGTTCGGCCAAGGGCTTCGACCAGGTCGACGTGGCCGTGCAGCCCCGGTCCCAGGAGGACAAGGGGAACACGGTCGGCAGGACGCCCGAACTGACCCAGGCGATGCTCGACACCAGCGCCAAGGTGCCGGGCGCCGCCAAGGCCGTCGGCGTCGTCAGCGGCTTCACCGCCATCGCCGACAAGCACGGCAAGCTCATCGGCGGCGGCTTCCAGTCGGAAGGCGGCAACTACTGGGGCGACGACGACGCCCGGTACCCGCTCGAGGACGGCACCGCGCCGCACGGCGCGCACCAGGTCGCCATCGACGCCAAGACCGCCGAGCGCGCCGGGTACAAGGTCGGCGACACCGTGCGGATCTCGGTGAACGGCCCGGTCCTCACCCCGACCATCAGCGGCGTCTTCACCACCGACGACGGCAACGTCTCGGCCGGCGGCAGCCTCGCCCTGTTCGACACGGCCACCGCCCAGAAGCTGTTCGGCAAGCCGGGCACGTACGACGAGATCGACGTGAAGGCCGCCGCCGGCACCTCCCAGACCGCCCTGAAGTCGGCGCTCGACAGCGCCCTGGGCACCAGGCTCGTGGAGACCACCACGGGCAGGCAGCTCGCCGACGACCAGGCCGAGCGGATCTCCTCCTCGATGAGCGGTCTCAAGCAGGGCCTGCTGGTCTTCGCCGGCATCGCGCTGTTCGTCGGCACGTTCATCATCGCCAACACCTTCACCATGCTGGTCGCCCAGCGCACCAAGGAGCTGGCGCTGCTGCGCGCCGTCGGCGCCTCCCGCCGCCAGGTCACCCGGTCGGTGCTGATCGAGGCGTTCGTGGTCGGCGCGGTCGCGGGCGTCACCGGTCTGGCCGCGGGCATCGGCATCGGCGCCGCGCTGCGCTCCCTCATGGGCACCCTCGGCGCGACCGTCCCGGACGGCCCGCTGGTCATCGGCCCCGCCACGGTCGCCGCCGCGCTCGCCGTCGGCATCCTCATCACCATGCTCGCCGCCTGGCTGCCCGGCCGCCGCGCCGCGAAGATCCCGCCGGTGGCCGCGATGAGCAGCGTGCACGCCAAGGCGACCACGAAGTCGCTGGTGCTGCGCAACACACTGGGCGCGCTGTTCGGCGCGGCGGGCGTGGCCGTGGTCCTGGCGGCCACCACGATGAGCGGCTCCGACGGCCAGGCCCCCATGGGGCTCGGCGCGGTCCTGCTGATCATCGGCGTGTTCATCCTGACGCCCCTGCTCTCCCGCCCGCTGATCGCGGCGGCGGCGCCGGTCCTGCGGATCTTCGGCGTCTCGGGCAAGCTGGCCCGGCAGAACTCGGTGCGCAACCCGCGCCGTACCGCCGCCACCGCCTCCGCGCTGATGATCGGGCTCACCCTCATCACCGGCATGACGGTGATGGCGGGCAGCCTGCAGAAGTCGATCGACAAGATGGCGAGTTCGGCGATCAGCGCCGACTACGTCGTGTCGATGGCCAACGGCAACGAGCTCTCCCCCGACGTGGACAGGAAGCTGGAGTCCACCAAGGGCGTCACCGCCACCAGCCCGCTGCGCAACGCCGCCTCGCGCATCGACGGCACCACCGAGTACCTGACCGGCGTGAACGGCTCCGCCATCGGCGAGTTGACCGACCTGAAGGTCGACGACGGCACGTTCAGGGTCGGCGGCGGGCAGGTGGTCGTGGACGAGGACACCGCCAAGTCCCATGGCTGGCGGGCGGGTTCCGTCTTCACCGTGCACTACGAGGACGGCAGGTCCGGGCGCCTGACGGTCTCCGGCGTCTACGAGGGCAACGAACTGATCCGGGGCATCATGCTCGACAACGCCACCGTCACCCCGCACCTGACCGACCCCGGCGACATGCAGGTGCTGGTGAAGACGTCCGGCGGCGCCTCCGGTGCCACCAAGGACCGCCTGGAGAAGGCCCTGGGCACCAACCCGGCCATCAAGGTGCAGGACAAGCAGGACCTGTCCGACAGCGTCGCGCAGATCTTCACGCTGATGCTGAACATGCTCTACGGCCTGCTGGCGATGGCGGTGATCGTGGCCGTCCTCGGTGTCATCAACACCCTGGCCATGTCGGTCTTCGAACGCTCGCAGGAGATCGGCATGCTGCGCGCGATCGGCCTGGACCGCAAGGACGTCAAGCGGATGGTCCGCCTGGAGTCCCTGGTGATCTCCCTGTTCGGCGGCGTGCTCGGCATCGGCCTGGGCGTGTTCTTCGGCTGGGCGGCCGGTCGGTTGCTGGGCACGAGGATGGCGACGTACGAACTCGTCCTGCCCTGGGCCAGGATGGGGATCTTCCTGCTGCTGGCCGCGGGGGTGGGCGTCCTGGCCGCGCTGTGGCCGGCCCGGCGCGCGAGCCGGCTGAACATGCTCACGGCCATCAAGTCCGAGTAGCCGTACGGCCGTCGGGGCCCCGCTTGCCGAGCGGGGCCCCTTCCTTCGGCGCCTGTCCTCAGTTCCAGGTACGGGCCCGCAACGGCATCCCGGACGCGCCCGACTCGGGTGTCCGCACCGCCAGCACCTGGTTGACGCCGATGCGGTTGCGCTCGAAGGCGACGGCGCTCGCGGCCATGTACAGCCGCCACACGCGGGCGCGGCCCACGCCGGTGAGGGCGATGGCCCGCCGCCAGTCGGCCTCCAGGTTGGCCACCCAGCGCCGCAGCGTGAGCCCGTAGTGCTCGCGCAGCGACTCGACGTCCCGCACCTCGAACCCGGCCCGCTCCAACTGCGTGACGGTCGTGCCGATCGGGGCGAGCTCGCCGTCGGGGAAGACGTAGGCGTCGATGAACTCGTCCACGTGGTACGTCGATTCGTCGCGCTGCGGGCGTCGGCCGATCTGGTGGTTGAGCAGCCGTCCGCCGGGCGCGAGGAGCCGGTACAGCACCTCGGCGTACTCCAAGTACCGTTCCGCGCCGACGTGTTCGGCCATCCCGATGGAGGAGATGGCGTCGTACGGCCCGTCCGCGACGTCCCGGTAGTCCTGCACCCTGATCTCCACCAGGTCGGTCAGCCCCTCGTCGGCGGCCCGCTTGCGGGCGTACGCGGCCTGTTCCTGGGAGAGGGTGACGCCGACGACGCGCGCGCCGTACTCGCGGGCGGCGTGGATCGCCATCGACCCCCAGCCGCAGCCGACGTCCAGCAGCCGCTGACCCGGCTCCAGCGCGAGCTTGCGGCAGACGAGGTCGAGCTTGTCACGCTGGGCCTGCTCCAGGGTGGCGTCCGGGGCGGGCCAGTAGGCGCACGAGTACACCATGGAGGGGCCCAGGACGATCTCGTAGAAGTCGTTGCCGACGTCGTAGTGGTGGCTGATGGCGCGTCGGTCGCTGCGTTTGGTGTGCAGGTGGGCGCGGGCCCGGCGGACCTCCTCGCGCGGCGGCGCGGGCGGCAGCGGCAGCCCGGCGACCTTCACCAGCCCGCGGGCCGCGGCGCGCGCCTTCGGCTCCCGCAGCAGTTGCAGCAGGCCCGGCGCGTCCTCGTCGCGCTCCCACACGAGCGTCGACATCAGGTCCAGCGCCTGATACAGATCCCCCTCGATGTCCAGGTCCCCGGCGACCCAGGCCCGGGCGAGCCCCAGCTCCCCCGGCTTCCACAGCAGCCGGCGCACGGCACGCCGGTTGCGTACGACGAGCGCGGGCGCCCCCGGCGGCCCCGCCTGCGAACCGTCCCAGGCGCGGATGCGCACCGGCAGCGGTACCCCCAGCATCTGTTCGACGAGGTCCTTCAGCCGCGACGCGGCGTCGGCCATGGCGCACACCTCCGTGACAACGCTCCCGGAATGTCCAGACACCACGTAAACACCGATGGGACGGCTGCGCAGTCCCTCGGGGGCGTTACGACTGAGCAAAATAGATGTATCCACCATGCAGAAGATGGGTGGAGGCCACCGTCAATCTCGATCTTGATCAAAGCCCTTTCGTTCGCCAGTTCGAAGACCGTCCCGGCGTTCCTTCACGGGCTCCGTCCCCAATCGGCCTGAAAACCGGTCGAGGCCGCGTAGTAAGAACTCGTCCGCCCTGCTATTCGGGTCACCTCACGACGGCGTTGACCGTACGATTCGGCCATGACGAGACAGCACGTGGCGGCAGAAGCGGCGGATGACGCCGAGCCGTGGCTCCCCGACCTGACCGACACTCCCCTCGATCAGCTTCCGCCTCTGGACGACCCGGCCGTCGAGCCCGCCGTCGCGGCTGTGCTGCACGACATCGCGCGTCCCCTCAGTACCGTGGCAGGCAGCCAGGGAAGCTGAACCGGACGTGGCAAGGCAACACCGGCCGTCTCCGACCTCTTTCGAGGCGTTGGGCTCGGCCGGGGACAGTGCGCCGGCAGCACGGGAGCTGCTGTCGGCGGAGTACAGCCGGCGCCTGCTGCTTCTGCGGATCCTGCTGGAGCGGGGCGCCGCGGTGGCCGATTCCGCGGGTCGGCTGCCGGTCGGCAAGGAAGCCTGGGAGTTGCTCGCCCGGGCGCAGCGGCATGCGCCCGAGCGGGTGCGACAGGTGCTGCTCGCTCCACAGGCCGGCGCCTGGGCCGCCCGCGCGCTCCGCGCGATGGCAGCGGGGGACGCGGCGCCGGGCGCGGTGCCCTTCTGGGTTGAGTTCGGCGGGCTGCACCGGCTCGCCGCCGCGGCCGCCACGCTGGCCGGCCTGGAGTTCCGGATCGAGGTGCCCGTCGAATCGGGCCGGGTACTGCTGCCCGGACTCGGCCGGGCCGAGTGGGCATCCGTCGACGAGTTCGGGACGGCCGAGGTGCGGAGCGGGCCGGACGGTCTGGTCGTAGGCGACGTGCGCGTGCCGGCGGATCGCGAGACGTCCGCCCCGGGATGGTCGGGGCTGCGGCGGCTGCGGGCCGTGTGCGACGGAAAGGTGCTGGAGGTCGCGCTGGACGACCTGGACCCGGCGCCCGCCGGCGGCACCGGTGCTCCCGAACGCCTCACCGACGATGAGTACGCGGACTGGGGCCGGCGCGTCCAACAGGCCTGGTCGATCCTGGTGCGCGACCACCCGGACAGTGCCGCCGCCCTTTCCACGGGGCTGCTGTCGCTGGCTCCGCTGCCGCACGGGGAGCGGCTCCGGCCGCACAGCGCCACCTCCTCGGACGCCTTCGGCTGCGTCGTGCTGTCCGCCCCGCATCCGGACGACGAGGTCGCCGCCGCGGCAGAACTGGCGGTCACTCTCCTCCACGAGTTCCGGCATTCCGTACTGAACGGCCTCATGCGGCTGACCCCGCTGCACGACGGCTCGGACAGGGGTCTTTACCACGCGCCGTGGCGGGACGACCCGCGCCCGCTCGTCGGTCTCCTGCACGGGGCGTACGCCTTCGCCGGTGTCACCGCCTTCTGGCGCACCCGGCGACAGCTCGACGGAGGACCGGCCGGGCAGCTCGCCCACTTCGAGTTCGCCCTGTGGCGGCGCCAGACCCGGACCGTTCTCGACACGCTGCGGGACCGGCCGGGGCTGACGGCGGCGGGGCGGCGGCTGGTGGACGGTCTCACCGGGGAGCTGGACCCGTGGCTGGCGGAGGCGGTACCGGAACCGGTCCAGAACCTCGCCGACCTGGCCGCGGTGCACCACCACGCCTCCTGGCGGGCGCATCACGTACGTCCCGAGCGCACCGCCGTGGCGGAGGCGGCCGCGGCCGTCGTCTCCGGTGCGGCCCCGGCCGAAGGCGACCGTGACGACCCGGCGGTGCACCCCGACCCCGGCGGATGCCGGCTGGACGTCCTCGCCCTGCTCGCCCGGCTGCGGCTCACCGACCCCGCGGTTCTCGACCGGATCCGGGCGAACGCCGAGCATCTGCCGGGGGCCTCGCCCGCCGATGTCGCCCTGATCACCGGTGATCTGGCGGGCGCGGAGGCGCTCTACTCGGCCGAACTCGACGCTGTGCCCGGGCGGGCGGCCAGGCCCAGCGCCTGGGCGGGACTCGGACTGACCCTGCGGGCCCGGGGACGATCGGCACCCCACCTCCTGCTCGGTCGGCCTGAGTTGATGCGTGCGGTTGCCGCCGAGCTGGGCGGGGTCAGCTCCCGGGAACTGGTGGCACTGGCCGCGAGAGGGGCGCCGGACTGAGGGGACGCCGGGTCACAACGGCATCGGGTCGATGTCGCAGTTGGCCCGGCGGTCCCAGTCCAGGGCCTGGAGGACGGCGGGATGGTCGGAACCCAGGACGGCGTCGAGCCGTTCGGCGGTCTCGGCGTGCAGGATCTGGGCCTGCTGGACCTCTCCCGTCGCCCTGAGGTCCAGGGCCAGGTTCGCCGCGCAGGCCAGCGCCGACGGATGGTTCTCGTCGAACACGTCGACCGTGCGGGCGAGGGTCTCGGTGTCCAGCTCACGGGCCGCTTCCACCTCGCCCAGCGCGAAGTGGTCGCTGGCCAGGTTCGTGGCGCACACCAGGGTCAACGGGTGCCGTGTGCCGAGGCGTTCACGCAGCAGCGTCAGGGACTCCTCGTCGATCTCGCGGGCCTTCTCCAGGTCCCCGTTCAGCCGTAGGGTCACCGCCAGATTCACCCACGAGGCGACGGTGTGCGGGTGCGTCGCGCCGAAGGTGGCCGCATACCGGTCGTGAATGCGCGTGCCCAGCTCGTACGCCTCGTCGAGTTCGCCGGAGTGCCTCATGTTGACGGTCACCTCCAGGTTCGCCGCGAGCGACTCCGGGTCGTGCTCGCCGTAGCGGGCGAGCAGCCGGCGCAGGGCAGCGTCAGCGGCCCGCCGGGCGTCGTCGTGGCGGCCGGCCTTGCGGCGGGCCACAGCCAGGTGACGCAGGCAGGACATGGTGAGCGGGTTCTCGCGGCCGAGGGCACGGCTGCTCTGGGAGGTCACGTCCTCCTGCTGGGTCAGCGCACCGTGGTAGTCGCCGAGTTCGCGCATGTCCACGACCAGACCGAGCCTGGTCACCAGGGTCAACGCGTGATCCAGGCCGAACATCCGCCACTTGCGGTTCCAGGTGTCCTCGTCCAGCTCCCGGGCCCGGTCGAACAGTCCGGCCAGCCGAAGGCTCACGCCCACGTTGTGGGCCGCGCGCAGCGTCTCGGGGTCCTCGTCGCCGTTGAGCCGCACCAGCCGTTGGTGCACGGACTCGGAGAGTTCGAGCGCCTCGGCGAACTTCCCTTGCACGCGCCGGTCGATGGCCACGTTGCCCAGGGCGTCCAGAGTCTCCGGGTGATCCTCGCCGAGCGTGCGCCGGTACGCCTCCAGTGCCTCGGAGTTGAGCCGGGCGGCGTCCTCGTAGCGGCCCCGGTTGAAGTTCAGTACGCCCAGCCACTTCGCCGCCAGCAGCGTCTGCTCCTCGTCGCCGCCGAACTTCTCCCGCCACACCTCGTATGCCTCGGTGGCCAGTTCACCGCCCGTCGCGTAATCCCCCCAACGCCACAGGTACCGGATGTCGTTGATGATCAGCGACCGCACCCACCGGTCGTCGGCGTAGACCGCGCCGGAGGCCATGACATGCGGCGTCAGCTCGCCGTAACGGTCCCAGTGGGCGGCGTTCTCCGGGTCGGACGGATCGTTGGCGACGAGGAGCTGGTGGGCGCCGCGGCGCATCCGTTCCTGCTCCTCGTCGGTCATCCGGGCCTGCAGCGCCATCTGGACCAGCCGGTGCATCTGGATCGTGTTGGCCCGGTGGTCCATACGCGCCAGGGAGAAGCGACCGATCTCCCGGATGGTCTGCGCCTGCCGGAGCGGATCACGCAGGGCCTGGTCCACCTCGGGCGCGATGGAGCGCTCGCGGAGCATGTTGAAGAGATTGCGGGGAATCGGTTCCGGGGCGAAGAACGAGCAGACTTGCAGCAGTTGCAGAGCGGCCGGGTTCTTGGCCTCCAACTGGTCCAGGGAGACGTTCCATGCGGCGATGACCGGCGCCCGGTAGTCCGGGGACTCCGTCTCATCCAGCAGCTCCAGTCGCTTCTCCTCGAACAGACGCAGATACTCGTCCGCGGACATGCCGGTCTCGGCGAGCCAGGCCGCGGCCTGTTCTACGGCCAGCGGGAGGTCGCCCAGGGCCACGGCGAGCCGGTCGGCCTCGTCGTCGGTGAGCTCGGGAGTACGGCGGCGCAGCAGCTGGACGCTCTCCGCCCGCGCGAACACGTCGACCTCCAACGGCCGCGCCACGCTGGACCACTGGGGGTTGCGGGAGGTGACGAGGATGTTGCCGGTGCCACCGGCTGGGAAGTAGGCGCGAACGTTCTCGGGACTCTCGGCGTTGTCGAAGACCAGCAACCAGTCCTCGTACGGATCACCGCGGCGCAACGCCTCCAGCACGGCCGGTACGGCGCTGCCCGCCTCGCCGCTGGTCTTCAGTCCCAGACGCAGGGCGAGTTCGGCGAGCGAACGGACGACCTGGCTGGTGCGCTCGGCGGGGATCCACCACACCACGTCGTAGTCGCTCAGCCGCCGGTACAGATATTCGACGACAAGAGCCGTCTTGCCCACGCCGCCCATACCGTGCAGGGCATTGGGCAGGACGGCCGTGGCGCGTTCGCGCTGGAGGCGGCGATGCAGACTGTCCAGCAGATCCTCACGGCCGATGAAGTTGGCGTTCTGCGGTGGCACGTTGCCCCAGACCGCAGGGGTGTTCCCGGACCGCGTCCCGCTCTGCGGCCGGCTGGCCTCGACCATCTCCGGGCCCCTTTCCTCGGTGACCGGGTGCGTGGGTGACGGTGGTCGCCTGGATGCCAGGCGTCGTTGCAACGGCCGCATCTGTGCCCGGCGCAGCCGGCGGTCGACCAGATGGGCGGCCAGAGCCTGGCCCATCCGATGCGCGGCCTCCAGTCCCGGGCCGGAAAGAGCGCCGAGTACGGCCTTCTGGGCAGTGAGCCACGGGAAGGATTCGTCATCGACCCGGATGGCCGGGTCGGCATGCGGGTCGGCCATCAGACGCGGCAGCTCCCACAGCCTCGACGAGTGCGGGCCAAGCCCCTCCGTCACCGTCGCCACGAGCCGGCGCAGTTCGTCCTTGCGCAGATACGCCAGCAATTCCTCACGGGCACCGGGGACGAAGTCCCAGCGCACCCGTTGTGCGTCGGTGCGGACGCGGGCCACCGGCCGCAGCAGCCCGTAGGCGAACAGCAGCGCCAGGCTCTCCCGCCCCGCCTTGGGCAGACACAGTCGGCGCACCCGGTCGACCAACGGCCAGGTGAGCGGCGTCCCGGCGAGCAGCACGCCCAGCCGGAACACCTCGGGCGGAGCCCAGCGCCGGAACGACTCGACCAGGTCGTACGGCCGCACGGGCAGCGGCGGCGCCTGGAGCGGAGAGGGATCCGGCGGCCCGCTCGCGGCACGGCCGGCGAAGGTGACGGGGAAGGGTGCCGGACCGTGCTCCTCGGCGCTCAACAGCCGCGCCCAGCAGGTCAGTTCCACGGCATTGAGTTCCAGGACCGGTACGGGGACCAGGGCGCCCGTGCCGGGAGGGCCTGCCGCGTCGGGGGCGAGGCCGCGGACCCGGCAGCGCAACCGGTGAGCCGGCGTGCCGCGTCCGGGGGGCCGCAGGAACGCCGGCCAGGTGGTGAGGCCGCCTCGGTCCCACAGGCTCCGGGGCAGCAACTGAACGACGGCCACCGGGCCGTACGCGGCCCACCTCGCCAGCGCCGCCTGCATGCTCCCCGAGACCCAGCCGGGCTCCCACCCGTCGGCAAGCAGCAGGACCACCCGCCCCGACCCACCCGGCAACGCCCGTCCCACACTCCCCTCACGCAACGCCACCCGCCCGAACGCACCACACCGGCGCACCAGTTCGGCGAACTCGCGCGCCGTGTGCCGCCACACCTCGACGGCGGGCCCGTCCCCCAGCACCACCGCGGCATCCCGGTGCCCCGGCAGAACAGCGAACCGACGCAGCGCGCGAAGCAGGGCGTGGGGATCCGGCAGCGACTCCGGCCGGGTACGCCAGGCATGCGACCCGTGCGGGGCGGGTCGTGGGTCTCCCTGGTCGCCCCGGCCGGCGTTCATGCGCCCCTCCCCCCGGCACCCCGGCGCCACAGTGCGTCAAGAGCCGCCTGCCCCGGGTATTCCCACTCCGGGCTCCAGCCACCCGCCCCGGCGCGGACCGCTCCCATCCACATCGCGTCCTGCAACGCCCCCACCGAAGGCACCCGACCCGGCTCCATCCCCTCCAGCACCCGCAGCGCCGACCGCCACCCCGGTTCGGCCGTCTCGGGCGGCAGCCAGGAAGCGGCCAACCGCTCGGGTTCGGGTGGCCCCGGTAATCGCAGCGGCATGCAGGTTTCCACGAAGGCAGGAGCGAGGCTCTCCTCGTCCTCGGCGGTGATCATCACCACGGGGAACTCCAGGCAGCACACGCGCCCTTCGACGACCTCGGCACCGGGCCCGTCATCGGCGGTGACCAGGGATCGCGGGGCCGAGCGCAGCTCGGGCACGGTGAAGCCGCCGTCCTCCAGGACGCCCTGCAGTTCGTCGGCGAGCGCGATGTCGCTTCGGTCCAGCCCCTCGATCAGCAGCACCCGCGGCCGTTCGTACGGCAGCAGGGCGGTGCCGAGCGGGCCGAGCCGGACGAACCGTCCCGGGTCGCCGTCCCCCTGCCCGGTGACACCGGCCGCGAGCCTGCCGACGGTGTCGTACGTGTACAGGCCCTCACGCAGGCTCGTACGGCTGCTGATCCACCAGCGCAGGACCCGGCCGAGGCCCAGTTCGCGACCGAGACGGTGGGCGAGGCTCGTCTTGCCCGCGCCGTGGGGGCCGGTCACCAGCAGCGGGCGGCGCAGCACGAGCGCCGCGTTCAGTACGGCGAGCCCGTCCGCGTCGAGGTCGGGGCCGGCGGGAGCCGCGGTGTCGTCACCCAGGTAGCGGACGGCGAGGAGGTCCTCGTCCGGCGGTGAGGGCCGGGCGGGCCCGCCGTCGAAGCGGCGCCACGGCGGAGGCGGCGGCCAGGCCACCCGTTCCTCCGGAGCCTCCGGCGGACCGCCTCCCCGGTACATCCACCAAGCTTCGGCTTCCAACGCGAGCTCCCTTCTACAGGGCCTCCGGACCCAGGGGGTCGTCGGGGGCGTACAGGTTAGGCGTCGGCGCGTAGGGATTGCGGTCGGGGTCGTCCCACAGGACGGCGAGGTGCTGGGTGAGCGGGTTGCGGGCCTGGCTCTGGGCGAGGTTCCTGCGGCGGGCTTCGGCGACCCTGGTGGGCAGGTCGGTGACCGGGAAGCGGATCAGCGTGCGGACGTACCTCTTGAGTTCCTCGTTGGTCTCCATGGTGTGGTGCCACATCAGGACCGGCATGCCGGTCGACAGGGCGGCGGTGGCCTCCCGCCGTCCCCTCGGACGCCCCTGTTCGGGCGGCTCGCTCAGTACCACGGCGACGTACTGGTCCTCGTTGAGCCGGGCCACCAGCCGCGACAGGTCGCCGGTGTCGTGCGGGAACTCCGCCGGATCCATGAACTTGAACCGGGGGCCGGGCAGATGGAGCCGCTGCCAGCGCTGGAGCCAGACCCGGTGCCAGCGCTGGTTCAGCAACCGGTCCAGGCTGCGGACCACGACTTGGTACTGGGCTGCGAGCGCGATCCGCGAGCCCGTGTGCTCGACCATCCACTCGTGCACGGGGAGATTGAGCAGTTCCAGGGGAAGGATGAACTCCAGCTCCAGTTTCGCCCTGCGCCGCCGGGCGCCCTCCTCGTCCTCGGCCCGCGAGACGATGTCGTCGACCACGGCCTCCAGGCCGTCCAGGGGCACCGTGACCGAGCGGCCTCTGGAGACCGGGGCCGGATCGAGCGGCGACTGCATCCAGTACGACACCTTGTAGCGGTCGGGCTCGCGGTCCGCGGGAGCTATGCCGATGATCAGGTAGTCCGTGGACTGCGGCGAGTCGGCCTCGGCGGCCGGGGCCCTGGGCACCAAGAGGTCCAGCTGGGCGAGGAGTTCGGGGTTCCTGCCCGCGGTCCGGCGGGTCAGCGCATACAGTTCGCGCCCCTCCGGCTCACCACAGGTCTGCTGCCACAACCGGATCATCAGCCGCATCCAGGGGAGAGCCCCTCCCGGCAGAGCGGCTTGCTCGACGAGATGGAGCAGCACCTCCCAGGCCGTGCCGCAGTGCGGTGCCGCCGGGACCCGGCCGTCGGTGGCGTACCGGGCGGCCTCCGCCGCGTCGCCGCTCAGCTTCTCCCGCAGCCATGCCCACTTGGGGGCGAACAACGGCAAGGTGACGGCGGCGTTCCACTCGTCGGCCAGCCGGTGGACGGTCAGCGTCTGCTCGGTCTCCGGATCCACCAGATCGAGGGCGTCGGCGAGGCACTGCAGCAGACACGGCCCGCGGCCCGGGGTGCAGAGGTCGACGACGCCCAGGCACCACAACTGCAGGTTCGGGGCGTCCACGGGATCAAGCCGACGCCGGGCCCCCACCTGTAACTCTCGCAGCAGAGTGATCCGTCCGTTCGGATACGCCAGGACGGGGACGCCCACCAAAGCCTCGACGGCCTCGCGCCGAATCCGCCAGAGGATCCCGTCCAGGTCCCCGTTCACCCCGCCGCCCCCTCCCCCGACCCCCCGTCGGGCCGCACCGAGCGCAACGACGAGTATCCGCTTCCTCATTCACCGGCGTAAGGGTTTTGACGGGCGGTCAGAAAGAGCACGGAGGTACGCCGAAGGGCCCCCCGCACCACGGATGGCGGGAGGCCCTTCGGTTTGTTCAGCGGCTGGAGTCGGTCAGGACGCCTTCGCTTCCGTCTTCTTCGGCTCGGCCACCGGCACGGGCTTCGCGGCCTCGTAGAACTCCTCGCGCGGGTGCTCCATCGCGCCGAGGGAGACGACCTCGCGCTTGAGGAACATGCCGAGGGTCCAGTCGGCGAAGACGCGGACCTTGCGGTTCCAGGTCGGCATGGCCAGACCGTGGTAGCCGCGGTGCATGTACCAGGCGAGACGGCCCTTGAGCTTGATCTTCATCTTGCCCATGACGATCATCGCGACGCCCTTGTGCAGGCCGAGACCGGCGACCGCACCCTTGTTGGCGTGGCTGTAGTCCTTCTGCGGGAAGCCCCGCATGCCGGAGATCACGTTGTCGCCGAGGACCTTGGCCTGGCGCAGCGCGTGCTGGGCGTTCGGCGGGCACCAGGCGTTCTCGTTGCCCGCCTTGCGGCCGACGAGGTCCGGGACCTGGGCGTTGTCGCCGGCGGCCCAGATGTAGTCGGTGCCCTTGACCTGGAGGGTCGGCTCGCAGTCGACGTGACCGCGGGGGCCGAGCGGCAGGCCGTAGCGGGACAGGACCGGGTTCGGCTTGACGCCGGCCGTCCACACGATCGTGCTGGAGTCGACCTCCAGCCCGTTCTTCAGCACCACGTGCCCGTCGACGCAGGAGTCCATCGAGGTGGAGAGGTAGATCTCCACGCCGCGGCTCTCCAGGTGCTCCTTGCCGTAGGCGCCCAGCTTGGGGCCGACCTCGGGCAGGATCTTGTCGGCGGCGTCCACGAGGATGAACCGCATGTCCTCGCGGGAGACGTTCTTGTAGTACTTGGCCGCGTCGCGGGCCATGTCCTCGACCTCGCCGATGGTCTCCGCGCCGGCGAAGCCGCCGCCGATGAAGACGAAGGTGAGGGCCTTGCGGCGGATCTCCTCGTCCGTGGTGGAGTCGGCCTTGTCCAGCTGCTCCAGCACGTGGTTGCGCAGGCCGATGGCCTCCTCGATGCCCTTCATGCCGATGCCCTGCTCGGCGAGGCCGGGGATCGGGAAGGTGCGGGAGACCGCGCCGAGCGCGATCACCAGGTAGTCGAAGGGCAGCTCGTACGCCTCGCCGACCAGCGGGGCGACGGTGGCGACCTTGCGGTCCTGGTCGATGGTGGTGACCCGGCCGGTGAGGACCTCCGCCTTCGGCAGCACGCGTCGCAGCGGGACGACGACGTGGCGCGGGGAGATGTTGCCGGCGGCGGTTTCGGGAAGGAAGGGCTGGTAGGTCATGTACGACCGGGGGTCGACGACCGTGACGGTCGCCTCGCCGTAGCGCATCTTCTTGAGGATGCGCCGAGCTGCGTACAGGCCTACGTACCCACCGCCTACTACGAGGATCCTGGGACGCTCCGTGGTGCTCATGGCATCGAGTATCCACCCGCCCCAGGGGGGTCGCTCGTGCGCCCCTTCACAAGCATGCACAGACCCTGTGTTACACTCCCCGGCCCGCGTGACATAGATCATGGTTGGCGACGGGAACCGTGATCCGGTCCGTCCCGTTGTCAATGCCGCGTGAGCTGCCTCTCTGGGCGCCAGGGGTGGTCGTGAGGGGTCCGGAAGGCCCCTGGGAGCGCGCGATCCGAAGGCGCGTTCCGGCCGCCTTCTGAACATGTTCAAGGCGAGTTCGGCACCCGGAGGATGGATCCGAAGGCGTTCGGGGCCTCGGCGGGACGGAATTCCTTGTGAAGAACTTCACGATGTTTCCCGACGGCATGTCACCGAACGGCTCGCCGACCCCGCTCAACCGTGGCCGAACTCGCTCAACAGTTGCTGCTGACCAGCGGGTATCGCGCTCCTACGGGCGCTCGGGACCCATGCCGTGGCGGTCGTCGTCGATCTCCTCGGCCGTGCCCTCGATGCGTTCCTTGCGCACCTGCCCGCGGACCGTCTCCTCCTCGACGTGCTCGTCGGTGGTCAGGCGCACCCGCTCGACGGGGACGGCCTCGGTCTCGACGACCGGCCGCTCCTCGTGCAGCACCACCTCGTGCTCGGCCTCGCTGATCTCCGGGCCGGTCATGGCGGCGTCGCGGTTGGCCTCGGTGATCGGCTCGCGCTCGACGCGCACCTCCTCGTGGCGCAGCGGGACGGTGTGCTGCTCCTCCTCGGTCACGACGTACTTGCGCAGCCGTGCGCGGCCCGTTTCGCGGCGCTCGACGCCGACGTGCATGCGCTCCTCGGAGCGCGTCATCGCGTCGTCCCGCGGGCCACGCGCTTCGGCTCCGGCGGCACCCGCAGTACCGGCAGTACCGGCGGTTCCAGCCATGCCGGTCCCGCCCGCCGTGCCGGCCATGCCCGCGGCGCCGGCGGCGCCCTGGCCGTCCCCGTGGGCCCAGCCGCCCTCGCCGGGCTGGTTGGCGCGGGACCAGGACTCGTCCCAGTCGATGCCGTAGTACTCGTAGAGCCGGTGCTCCTCGGTCTCCGAGAGGTGGCCGCCGTTGTCGATGTCCACGTGCGGCGCGTCCTTGACCTTGCCCTTGGAGTAGGGGACCTCGGTGTGGCCGTCCACCACCCGCGCGTCGCGGATCGGGACGAACGTCTCGCTGGTGCCGAACATGCCGGTCTTCACGGAGACCCACTCCGGGGTCCCGGTCACGTCGTCCAGGAAGACGTGCTTGGCCTCACCGATCTTCTTGCCGCCCTCGTCGATGACCGGGTGGTCCAGGACGGCCGGGATCTGCTCTCTGTTGATCATGGTTCGTCTCATCCCTCTCGTGGAGTGACTCTCTTGGCGGGTTCACCACCACAAAAGGGACGAAACGGCCCATCAGCAACAAGGTTCGCGTTCTTTTCGTTAGTGCTCTTACGCCACCGACCACGCGATGCCGTCGAGGATGTCGTGCTCGCTCACGACGACCTCCTCCGCGCCGATGCGCTCCATGATCGACAGCAGTACGAGGGCCCCCGCGGCGATGACGTCCACCCGCCCCGGGTGCATCGACGGTACGGCGGCGCGCTCGGCGTGCGTGGAGTGCAGCAGCCACTCGGTGATCTCGCGGACGCGCTCGCGGGAGACCCGGGAGTGGTGGATGCGGGCGGAGTCGTACTCGGGCAGCTCCTGCGCGATCGCCGACACGGTGGTCACCGACCCCGCGAGCCCCACCAGCGTGCGCGCCCGCCGCAGCGGCACCGTCTCCTCGGCGAGGTCCAGGGCCCGCTCGATGTCGGCCCGCATGGCCGCGATCTGCGCCTCGGACGGCGGGTCGCTCACGACCCCGTCCCGCACGAGGTGCCGTTCGGTCATGCGCACGCACCCCACGTCCACGGACCGGGCGGCCCGGACGTGCTCCTCGCCGACGACGAACTCGGTGGACCCGCCGCCGATGTCCACGACCAGGTACGGCTTGTCCAGGTGGTCGCCGCCCGCCAGTTCCCTGGTGGCGCCGGTGAAGGAGAACTCCGCCTCCTGGTCCCCGGAGATGACCTCGGGCTCGACGCCCAGGATGTCGAGCACGCCCCGGACGAACTCGTCCCGGTTCTCGGCGTCCCGGGAGGCCGACGTGGCCACGAACCGCAGCCGCTCGGCGCCGTGCTCCTTGACGACGGCCGCGTACTCCCGGCAGGCCGCGAAGGTCCGCTCCAGCGCCTCGGGCGCGAGCCGCCCGGTCCGGTCCACGCCCTGCCCGAGCCGCACGATGGTCATCCGGCGGTCCAGGTCGACCAGTTCCCCGGTCGCCGGGTCGGCGTCGGCGACGAGCAGCCGGATGGAGTTCGTACCGCAGTCGACGGCGGCTACGCGGGTCACTGGGCCTCCCCCTGAACGGTCGTCTCCCGAGCGGTCGTCCCCGGTACGGACTCCTGCTGGACCGGCGTCACGCACGGCCCCTTCAGCCACCACTCCGGCAGCATCGCGATCGCCTCGTCGCCCAGCGGGTTCACCCCCGGGCCCGCGGCCAGCGAGTGGCCCACCAGCACGTGCAGGCACTTCACCCGGTCCGGCATGCCGCCCGCGCTCGGGAAGCCCTCCAGGACCTCGATCTCGTCGCGCCGCCGGAGGTAGTCCTCGTGCGCGGCGCGGTAGGCGGCGGCCAGCTCCGGGTCGGTCCGCAGCCGCTCGGTCATCTCCTTCATCACCCCGTTCGCCTCCAGCGTCCCGATCGCCGACGCGGCCCGCGGGCAGGTCAGGTAGTACGTCGTCGGGAAGGGCGTGCCGTCGGGGAGCCGCGGCGCCGTCTCCACGACGTCCGGCTGCCCGCACGGGCACCGGTGCGCGATCGCGCGCAGGCCGCGCGGGGGCCTGCCCAGCTGCTGCTTGAAGGCCTCGACGTCGGCGTCGGTGGGCTCGGTGCGCGGGGTGGGCGGCGGAGGCGTTTCCACTGAGAACTGTCTTTCTTATCGGGTCACTGGTCGGAGGCGTCGGACTTGTCGACCCCGTCCCAGACGTTCGCGTACCAGGGCCGGTCGGCGGCCCCCAGGTCGGCCCGCGACTGCTGCGCCGCGTCCGGGTCGATGACGACGTACCCCGTCTCGCCCGGCATCACGTAGTGCAGCCGCTGCCGGATCTGCTGCTCGGCGTAGGAGTCGTCCTGCCAGCGCGCCTTGAGGTCGCGCAGCTGCTCCACCTTCCGCGCGGCCTGCTGCTTCTGGCGCTCCAGGTCGGCGATCTCGGCGCGCTGGGAGACGTACTGCCTTATCGGGTAGGCGAGCGCCACGACGAGCGTGCACAGCACGAGCGCGAGCAGGGCCGCGCGGCCGGTGAGCCGGGAGCGGCGGGCCTGGCGCCGGGTCTGGGAACGGTAGACGCGGGCCGCCGTCTGCTCGCCGAGCAGCCGCAGTCTGGTCGTGGTGGAGAACCGGTCCCGGTCCTTCACGGCCATGTCCCCGCCTCCCGTTCACACGCGCGTACGTCCCCGCACACGGTACGGGACCGGTACGGGGACGTACGTACGACTGGCGCAGCCTTGACCCTTAAAGGCCCAGTGCCGGTCCGCTCAGCCCTTGAAGCGCGGGAAGGCGCTGCGGCCGGCGTACACCGCGGCGTCGTCGAGGATCTCCTCGATGCGCAGCAGCTGGTTGTACTTGGCGACGCGCTCGGAGCGGGCCGGGGCACCGGTCTTGATCTGGCCGCAGTTGGTGGCGACGGCCAGGTCGGCGATGGTGACGTCCTCGGTCTCGCCGGAGCGGTGGGACATCATGCACTTGAAGCCGTTGCGCTGGGCGAGCTCGACGGCGTCCAGGGTCTCGGTCAGCGAGCCGATCTGGTTGACCTTGACCAGCAGGGCGTTGGCGGCGCCCTCCTCGATGCCGCGGGCCAGGCGCTCGGGGTTGGTGACGAACAGGTCGTCGCCGACGATCTGGATCTTGTCGCCGAGCTTGTCGGTGAGCACCTTCCAGCCGGCCCAGTCGTCCTCGAACAGCGGGTCCTCGATGGAGACGAGCGGGTAGGCCGCGACCAGCTCCTCGTAGTACTCCGTCATCTCCGCGGCGGAGCGCTCCTTGCCCTCGAAGACGTACTTGCCCTCCTTGTAGAACTCGGAGGCGGCCACGTCGAGGGCGAGGGCGATCTGCTCGCCGGGGACGTACCCGGCCTGCTTGATCGCCTCGAGGATGAGGTCGAGGGCCTCGCGGTTGGAGCCCAGGTTCGGGGCGAAGCCGCCCTCGTCGCCGAGGCCGGTGGCCAGGCCCTTGGACTTCAGGACGGACTTGAGGGTGTGGTAGACCTCGGCGCCCCAGCGCAGGGCCTCGGAGAAGGACTCCGCGCCGATCGGGGCGATCATGAACTCCTGGATGTCCACGTTGGAGTCGGCGTGCGAGCCGCCGTTCAGGATGTTCATCATCGGCACCGGCAGCAGGTGCGCGTTCGGGCCGCCCAGGTAGCGGAAGAGCGGCAGGTCGCTGGCCTCGGAGGCGGCGTGGGCGACGGCGAGGGAGACGCCGAGGATGGCGTTGGCGCCGAGGGAGCCCTTGTTGTCGGTGGCGTCCAGGTCGAACATGGCCTGGTCGATCAGGCGCTGCTCGGTGGCGTCGTAGCCGACCAGCTCGGGGCCGATCTGCTCGATGACGGCGAGGACGGCCTTCTCGACGCCCTTGCCCTGGTAGCGGTTCTGGTCCCCGTCGCGCAGCTCGATGGCCTCGAAGGCGCCGGTGGAGGCGCCGGACGGGACGGCGGCACGACCCGTGCTGCCGTCGTCGAGGCCGACCTCGACCTCGACCGTGGGATTGCCTCGGGAGTCCAGGATTTCCCGGGCTACGACGACGTCGATGGACGGCACGAGCATCTCCTTCTTCAATGTGACGCGGCTACGCAGTGCCGCAGTGGCTCTGCGAGACGAGCCTAACCGTCTTGCGCCGATCGGCCACGCCGCCGACCGCCTCTTGGGCAGAACCGAGAGTAAATTGTTTCTGAACGGAACAAAGAAGGGTGTGCAACGGCGGCCCGCGCCTGTGCGGTGGCGCGCCGCGCAGGAAAAAGCCCCGCCCCGGTGCGTACGGGGGAACACGCACCGGAGCGGGGAGCCCGTGAGGGCGGGGGGAGGCCCTCACGTGCCCCCCATACTGGGGGACACGGCTGTGAGGGCGCTGTGGTTCAGCTGTTACTTCAGGTGCAGCTGCTGACCCGGGTAGATCAGGTTGGCGTCCTCGACGATGTCCTTGTTCAGCTCGAACAGCTTCTTCCAGCCGCCCTTGACGCCGTGCTTCTCGGCGATCGAGCTGAGGGTGTCGCCCTTGACGACCTTGTACTCGCCGTCGCCCTTCTTGACCTTCTTGCCGGTCGGGGTGGTGACGGTCTTGGCCGACTTCTGCACCGTCGAGCGCTCGGAGGAGCGGGAGGCGCTCTGCTGCTCGGTCGAGCGGGTGGTGGTGCCGCTGCTGCTCGACGAGGAGCCGGTGGACGCGCTGGAGCCGTTGTAGGCGGCGCTGGACAGGCCCGTGCCGCACACCGGCCAGGCGCCCTTGCCCTGGGAGGCGAGGACCTTCTCGGCGACGGCTATCTGCTGCGCCTTGGTGGCCTGGTTGGCCTGCGGGGCGTAGGCGGTGCCGCCGTACGCGGCCCAGGTCGAGGCGGAGAACTGCAGGCCGCCGTAGTAGCCGTTGCCGGTGTTGATGGACCAGTTGCCGCCGGACTCGCACTGGGCGACGGCGTCCCACTCGGAGGCGGTGGCGGCGGAGGCGTTGCCGGCCGCCATCAGCGGGGCGGCGATGGCGACGCCGGTGACACCGGCGAGCGCGGCGGCGCGGGTGGCCTTGGACGGACGACGGTGCTTGCCCTTGCCGGAAAACAGCATGGATGGATCCCCTCACCGACGCCTGCGAGGTGAGCTGTCGGGTTCGGGCCGGTTGAGTTGCCCGGCCGCGTCCTCGCTTCCGCGAGACGCGGCTTCACCCCAAGCCGCCACCGTCGACTACCCGGTGGGGCGCTTACCTTGGGTCCCCCGCTCCTGCCTACGGCGCTTGACGCGACGACTGTTCCCGGACGGCCGCTGGCAGGATTCGGCGTTGCGGCAGCCGGGGCTCGGGTTGCCGAGCGGTCATGACCGTAGACACGGAATCGGCGAGATTTCAAAGACGATCAGGGCTTCTGAGACTCATCCCACACTTTCACCGAAACGGACATTCCGCAGCGAATGCGGAGCGAACGCGGGGTGGAACCGGGCGTCAACTCCCGTCGCCTTTCGCCCCTTTAGGACCCGACAAGCAGGGTCTGACCGGGAACGATGCGACTCGGGTCGGCGCCGATCGCCTTCTCGTTGAGGGCGTAGAGCGCGCGCCACCCGCCTTGGAGGTCAAGCGAGTCGGCGATGGAGGCGAGCGTGTCGCCGGCGCGGACGGTGTACGAGTCGCCGGTGCGTGAGGCGTGACGGCCGGAGGAGGAGGCGGAGTCGGCGTCCGTCGCGGACTCCTCGGCGCTGCCGCCGCGGTGCCGGCCGGAGCCGACGGAGCCGGTGTCGACGAGGTGCCAGGAGCCGACGCTCTGCTCCGGGTTGTCGGTGCCGGCCGGTTCCGTGGGCGAACCGTCCGCGCTCTGCGAGGGCGACGGGGAGGCGGAGGTGTCCGACTTGGCGGAGTTGTCCTGACTTGCGGAAGGGCTGGGCGAGGCGGAGGAGTCGGAGGAGCCGCCCGACGAAGAGGACGTATCGGACGAACCGTCGGAGGAGCCGGAGGTGCCGGAGAGTCCGAGGCCGTCGGAGAGACCGGACCCGCCGGACTCGCCCGAGCCGTCGGACGTATCCGATGAACCCGACGAACCGGCCGAATCCGACGAGTTGTTCCCCACACCGGTGTCGATGTCGTCGGAGACGTCGTCCTGGCTCAGCCCGGAGGTCAGCCCGCAGGTGTGGAAGGCGCCCACGCCTTCGGCGGCGAGCAGCTTCTCGGCGACGGCTATCTGCTGGTTGCGGCTGGCGAGGTCGGCGCTCGGGGCGTAGTCGAGACCGCCGTACTTCTCCCAGTCCTCCTGGGAGAGCCGGAGTCCGCCGTAGAAGCCGTTGCCGCTGTTCTCGCTCCAGGAGCCGCCCGTCTCGCAGTTCGCCACCTTGTCCCACGTGGAGCCGTCGGCGGCGTTCGCGCTCGCCGCGCCGAGGAGCGGGATCGCGATGGCGGAACCGGTCACGCCGGCCGCGACGAGGAGCGCCGGGGCCTGGCGGGGGCGACGGTGTCGACCGTTCCCGGAGAGCATGCGGGGACCTTTCCCGAGACGACAGGGACCGGCGGCGCGCGGAACCCGGGCGCCGTCGTTGACCCGTGAACGTATCGGCAGTCGATCACTTGTCACAAGTTAATGCCGCGTAGATCACGTGAAGATCACAGACTTGAGCGCGTGTCATGTTTGCTCGCGCGTGTGCCGTGTTCGGCGGTGAACTCGACGGGAAGGGTGCGCAGTCCGCGCATGATGAGTCCGCCGCGCCATCTCAACTCCGCCGGATCCACGGCCAGTCGCAGGTCCGGGAGGCGGGTGAGGAGGGTGGCGAGCGCGGTCTGGCCCTCCAGGCGGGCGAGGGGCGCGCCGAGGCAGTAGTGGATGCCGTGGCCGTATCCGAGGTGCTGGTTGTCACGCCGGGACAGGTCGAGGGTGTCCGGATCGGCGAACCGCTGCGGATCGCGGTCGGCGGCGGCGAGGACGACGAGGACGGGGTCGCCGGGGGCGATGCGCTGCCCGCCGATGGTGAGCGGCTCGGTGGCGAAGCGCCAGGTGGCGAGCTCTACGGGGCCGTCGTAGCGCAGGAGTTCCTCGACGCCGGTCTCCAGCAGGGCGCGGTCCTGTGCCGCCAGTGACGTCTGGAGCCGTGCCTTCTGCTCGGGGTGGGTGAGGAGGGCGTAGGTACCGTTGCCGATGAGGTTGACGGTGGTCTCGAAGCCGGCGAACAGGAGGATGAACGCCATGGCCGCGGCCTCGTTCTCGGTGAGGTGCTCGCCGTGGTCGGAGGCGCGGATGAGGCCGGAGATGAGGTCCTCGCCGGGCACGGGGGCGGCGGGGAGCGCGGCACGCTTCTTGTGGATGAGTTCGGCGAGGTAGCCGCGCATCTTCTTGACCGACCGCGCCACTCCGCCGCGCGGGCCCCCGCCGTGACGGATCATCATGCCGGCCCAGTCCCGGAAGTCGTCCTGGTCCTCGCGGGGGACGCCGAGCAGGTCGCAGATGGCGTAGATGGGGAGGGGGAAGGCGAACTCGTGGATGAGGTCCGCCTCGCCCTTCGCCGCGAACCGGTCGATGAGCTGGTCGGTGAGCTCCTGAACGCGGGGGGCGAACTCGGCCACGCGACGCGGGGTGAAGGCCTTGCTCACCAGGCGGCGCAGGCGGGTGTGGTCGGGCGGGTCGATGTTGAGCAGATGCGTCATCAGCTCCGCCTTCCGCTCCCCCGGAATCCCGGTCTTCCCCCTGGCGTGCGCGGGCTCGTCGTGGTGCGCCGGGTTCTTGGACAGACGGGGGTCGGCGAGCGTCTGCTTCGCGTCGGCGTACCGGGTGACCAACCATGCCTCGACGCCGCTGGGCAGCGTGGTCCGGTGCACGGGGGCGTGCTCGCGCAGCCAGGCGTAGGCGGGGTAGGGGTCGGTGGCGAACTCCCAGGTGAAGAGGTCGGGGAGGGGGCTGGGGGGCGGGGGCTGGTGGGTCACTCCTTGACGGTATCCGTGTTCGGCTTCGCGCGGTCGCGCCAGTACCGGGCCCGGGCTTCGTAGATCCCCGCCAAGGTGCCCGCCACGGCCGTCTCCCCGTGCTCGGCGGCCACCGTCAGGTACGGAATCGCCCTCTCCTGGTCACCGCGTCGCAGCAGCAGTTCGCCCAGTCTGCCGGCCGCCCATGTGTCGCCGAGGTCCGCGGCCCTCTGGAACCACGCCTCCCGCTCCGCTCCGTCGGTGCACAGGGCGAACTGGACGATGACCGCGGTGTCACCGGCCTCGATACGCGAGCGCATCGCCGCCCGGGCCGCGTCCAGCACGGCCGCACGGTCGACCCGCCGGTTGCGGAGCAGCACCCACCACACGTCGTCAGGTACGGGCGGCAGCTTCCCCGACCCCAGCGCCTCCGCGACCAGCGCCCCGTAGACCCGCCACGTACCGCCCTTGTCGCCCTCCACGAGAAGGCCCGAGATGCCGAAGGACGGTGCGGTGGCCCAGGCCATTCCCTGCTCGAAGCTCTCACGATCCGTCGGCGGTGCGCCGTACAGCGTCGAGATCCGCCGCAGGAAATCCACCGGGACGGGCTCGGTGACCCCGCACCGGGCGAGATCGACGACTGCTCGGACGAGTAACTGCCCCATGGGATGCTCCGCTTGGGTGCCCCCACGCTGCCACTCGTCGTACAGCACGTGCCCGATGGCGAAGTACGAGGCCGCGCCCTCCCGGCCGCTCCACATGTACGCGGGATACGCGCGCGGGTCGTCCGTGTGCCGGGCCAGCCGCGCCAGTTCCCGCTCGCTCCACTCACGCGGCAGCTCGACCCTGCGTGCCAGGGCCAGCACCGCCTCGCCCGGTCCGGTTCCGGCGCGCCGCCGGTAGTACTCCTCGGGTGTCATCGTCCCCAGTACGACCACACCGAGGCTGGTCAGGCGTCCCAGCAGCCGTCGGTCCAGTCCTCCGGGACCGAGGTGATCACCCAGCTCGTCGAGCCACAGCACGTACCGCCCACGACTGCCCTTCAGGCCACCGAGGAGGCCGAGCAGGTCCGCACCTGGATCAGGGGCGTGCAGCAGGTACCCCCGCTCCACCAACGACCGCACGGCGTTCCAGGCGGTGTACGACTTGCCCGCGTACGGTTCGCCAAGGATCAGGACCAGTCCGCCGCCCTGTTCCAGCAGGTCACGCAGCTCTCTGTCACAGTCCCGCAGGACGTACGGCGGTACGTCCGCAAGCCCGGGCACGTGCCGGGTCGGACGCACGCCGAACTCCAGCGGGTCGATGTCGTGTGCGGCGCTCCACTCGACGGGCGCGGCCGGCTCACGCCCGTAGTGGTGATGCTGTACGCCGACGACCTGGCCGTGAAAGGTGGCGTCACGGAAGTCAAGGTGATCGGCGACCGGCGTCGATGCGGGTGCGGGCGTTTCGCGGGCGGGAGATGGGGAGATGTCCCTGAACCCCTGGAACCAGTCGGGCCGGCGAGAGAAGAGCCGATGCGCGCCATCGTCAGCCGGCCCGCTCGACGTGCCCAGCTCGTCAACGAGCTGCTGGTAGGTCTCGGGGCTGTGGGACCGCAGGGCGATCAGATGGCTGCGCAGCGAGTCACGGCTGCGGTACCCGGGGAAACGGGAGAGCCGCTCCCCGTCCGGCAGTGCGAGGAGCACCTCCAAGAGCGATTCCAACTCCTGCTCCATGCAAGCCCCCACGCAGTACAGCCACCCGTGTGAGCAACGGTACTAGCGCCTGCTCCAGGGGGTGGCCCCTAAGCGTCGACCCCTTCGGCCTGCCGCACGGCGTCCCGATAAGCCCGCGCCGCCGCCCGCAGCGCCGCCTCCGGGTCCACGCCCTCCGCTTCCGCCCGTGCCGCCAGTGCCAGCAGGTCGTAGCCGATGCCCTCGCCCGTCGGCAGGGGGACCTGGAGGCCGGCTGTGCGGACCCGGGACGCCAGCTTGGACGCGAGGGCCAGGCCCGGCTGGCCCAGGGGTATGCCGTCGGTCACCGACTCCCGCCGCTTCTCGACGGCCTTGGTGCGCAGCCAGTGTTCCTTGACCTCCTCCGGGGTCGTGGCCGTCTCGTCGCCGAAGACGTGGGGGTGGCGGTGGATGAGCTTGGCGACGATGCCGCCGGCCACGTCGTCGATGGAGAAGGGCTCGTCCGGGTCCTCCTCGGCGATGCGGGCGTGGAAGACGACCTGGAGGAGGACGTCGCCCAGTTCCTCGCGCAGTTCGTCGCGGTCGCCCTCCTCGATCGCCTCGACGAGTTCGTACGCCTCCTCGATGCCGTACTTCGCCAGCCCCTTGTGGGTCTGCTGGGAGAACCAGGGGCATTCGGCGCGGATGCGGTCCATGACCTGGACGAGGTCGAGGAGGCGCGCGCCGGGGAGATCGTAGGAGGCGGGCAGGAGCTCCAGCTCGGGCATCGACACGCGGCCGGAGCCCGCCAAGCGGGCCAGTCCGTCGGTGAGGGCCGGCTCACCCTCACCGCCTGCGACGACGACCACCGTGCGGCCGCCCGCGCAGGCGGCGACCAGGTCCTCGGCGGTCGGGGACGCCTGCTCCACGGCTACCCCCGCCTCCCGCAGATACGGCAACTGCGGGTGCGCGCCGTCCGCGCACAGCACACGGTCGGCGGCGTGCAGCGTCTGCCAGGCGGGCCAGGACAGCAGGCCGGGCGCCACGCGGTGGCTGGTGGTGAGCAGGACGATGCGGCCGGGGGTGGCGGCCGGGGCGGGGGCGGGGCTGGTTGCGGTCACGATTCGAAGCTAACCCACGTCACCGACAGCCCCACGAGTTATCCACAGGCCGGGACCGGCGAGGAAGGCCCGCTTGTGCCACAGGACGGGACCGGCGAGCAAAGCACGCTCAGGCACAGGGCGGACCGGCGAGGAAAGCCCGCTTGTGCACAGGACGGACCCGGCGAGGGCAGCACGCTCAGGCACAGGGCGGACCCGGCGAGGAAGACCCGCTCAGGCACAGGGCGGACCCGGCGAAGAAAGCACGCTCAGGCACAAGGCGGACCGGCGAGGGAAGCGCGCTCAGGCCGTCTGCTGGGGCGCCGTGACCTCCCGGACCCACGGCGTCTTGGCGTCCACGCGGCTGCTCTTCTGGACGTCCCAGATGCCGTAGCGGGGGTTGAGGTCGACGTGCAGCTCCTTGGACGCCTTGGACAGGGCGTTCCAGAAGGGCTGCTTGCTGGTGTCGGTGCCGAGGGCCGTGGCGAGTTTCTGGGCCTCCAGCTGGAGGCGGAGGTTGTCGTCGAGGCGCTGCGGGGCGATGCCGTACTGCTGCAGCCAGGTCATCTGGAGCGCCTTGGCGCCGCCGACCTGTTGTTCGAGGCCGGCGCGCATCTGCTGGATCTCGCGGCGGCTCACGGTCACGCCCGCGTCCTCGGCGGCGCGGTGCAGCACCTTGTCGAGGATCATGCCGTGCAGGGTGTCGCGGGTGAGGCTGCCGCTCTGCGCGACGGCCTGCCGGTACTGCGCGTCGCTCGTGACGGCCGCACGCTGTGCCGCGCGCACCTCGTTCACCCGGTTCTCCAGCTGCGAGACGGTGATCCGCCGGCCGCCGACGACGGCTGCCGCGCCCGGATGCGCGTCGCTTCCGCAGGCGGTCAGCAGGGGAGCCGCGGCGATCGCGGCGGAGAGCAGGAGCGCGGTGCGACGGCGGCGGTGCAAGGAAGCCTCCCGAGGAGATTGTGCGACGGTGCACAAAGTCTTGCGGTGATCGATGGTAGGCAGTGGGACGGCTGGGGCCAACCCATTCGACCAACGATTCACCGGCGCTTCGGGCACCGCCGCGCCCCTCGGGGCCGCGGAACCAGCCCGGGATCAGCCCGTGATCGCCACCGGGGCGTCCCACGCGTCGCGGTCCACGGTGATCGTGTAGCCGTTGCGGGTCTCCTTGCTGTTGACCAGGTACTGGTGGCCACGGCTGTGGTTCGTGTACTGGGTCGACCCGAACGGCCAGTCCGTCGTCGTGGTGTTCTGCTTGTCCCACAGGGCGTACCAGAGGTTGCCCGGCAGGTCCGTCTTGTCGGTGGCGTTGGCGATCGCCTTGGCGCTGGAGCTGGTGAAGCCGTAGTAGCCCGCGCGGTACACCTTGGCGCGCAGCTCCTTGTCGAAGGCGCGCACATAGGTGAGCACGGCGTTGTTGCACGACGTGTTCGTGATGTCGTACGACTCCATGTCCAGGTAGATCGGGCTGCCGGCCTTCATGCCGAGGGCCGAGGCCTTGGCCACGGCGTCGTCCGCGTCCGTCTTGCCGAGGGAGGCGGCCGTGGTGGCGGTGAGCTTCTCGGGGTTGGAGCCGGACTGGCAGGGCGGCTGGGCGCCGACGTAGATCGGGATCAGCTTCCAGCCGACGCCGCTGACCGACTTCACCCAGGAGGCGGTGAGGTTGGGCTGGGAGCAGCCGCGGTTCCTGCCGCCCACGTAGACGGCGGCGGCGCCGTAGAAGCCGGTGTGCCAGGCCTTCATCGCGGCCAGGGAGGGCGCGGCGCAGGTGTCGAAGGCGCGGCCGGTGTACGTCTTCTGCGCGGGCCAGGTGGTGGCGGCCATGGAGGTCTGCGCGGCGATGCCGGCTCCGGCGACGACGGCGGCGCCCGCGACGGCCCACGTCGTGTATCTGCGCTTCTTGGACTGCCGATGGCCGGCCATGAATACCCCACCCCTGGTTGATGCGTTGCTGTGTGCCGTGTCGCCGTGTCGCCGTGTCGCTTGGCGAAAACGCACCGCAACCTATCCGGCGCCGTTCATGCGTTCGGAAAACCTAAGCCCCGTAGGTTTACAAGATTCCCTCAGGACACTGCAAAATCGTGCGCCCCCCTACGCTCGCGTCAGCCGCGTACCTGCCCGAGCCACTGCAGCGTGCGGCGGATCTCGGCTGCCAGGGGGTGCGCGGGGCCGCGCAGCCGCTCGACGTCCATGAGCAGGCGCGCGAGCGTGTCGTGCGCGCCGGGGCGGTCGCCGAGGGCGAGCAGGAGGAGGCCGATGCGGCGGCGGACGTCGTGGGAGAGTTCGGGGTCGCCCGCGGAGACGTACTGGTTCTCGTAGTGCGGCAGCAGCGCGCGGTACTCGGCGAGCGCCGCCGCCGGTTCGCCGAGCGCCTCCAGGCACTGGGCGATGTCGTAGCGGAAGCGCAGCGCCTGGGGGTCGGCCTGGCCGGCCTCGGCGGCGCGTTCGTCGGCGAGACGGCGCAGTTCGGGCAGCGCGCGCCGGTACTGGCCGTCGTCCATCAGCGTGGCGGCGTACTGCTTGCGCAGGGTGCGCACGACCGGGGAGTGCGCGCCGTGCTCTTCGGCGGCGACCGGGAGGATCGCGCCGAGGATGTCGACGGTCTGGGTGATGCGGCCCTCCCCCAGGAGGCGCTTGACCTCGTCTACGGCGCGGGCGACGTCCGGTTTCTCGGCCTTCTCGGGGGCCGGCGCGACGGGGGCGGGCTGGGGCGCGGGAGTGAGCGCGCGATCCGGCCAGGGGGCGTGCGGGCGCAGGAAGGGGCGCGTGGGATCGAGAGGCGCCCCGGTGGGCGTCCCGCGCGCCGGCAGAAGGGGCGCGAGGTGCTCGTACACCTCCTGCGCGGAGGCGGGGCGGTGCTGCGGGTCCTTGGCGAGCAGCCGCAGGACGAGCACTTCGAGCGCCTCGGGCACCTCGGGGCGCAGCCGGCGCACGGGCACCGGGGGCTCGTACAGGTGCCGGTGCAGCACGCCGAGGGCCGTGGAGCCGGCGAACGGCACGTCGCCGCTGAGCAGTTCGTGCAGGAGTACGCCGAGTGCGTACAGGTCGGTGTACGGGCCGACCGCGCCGCCCATCGCCTGCTCGGGGGCCATGTAGGCGGGCGAGCCGATGGGCGAACCGGTGTGGGTGAGGCGGGTGGTGTCCGTGTCCATGACCGACGCCACGCCGAGGTCGAGGACGGTGACCATGCCGTCCTGCTTCACCATCACGTTGCGCGGCTTGAGGTCGCGGTGGACGATCGGCACGGCGTGCACGGCGCTGAGCACGGCGCACAGTTGCGCGGCGACCGCGACGGCCCACGTCCAGGGGTACGGCGTGCGCTTGGCGAGGTGGTCGGAGAGGTCGGCGCCGTCGACGTACTGCATGACGAGGAACAGCTCCTCGCCCTCGCTGCCCGCGTCGTGCACCGTGACCAGGCCGGGGTGGTCGACCTGCGCGGTCACCCGGCATTCGCGCAGGAAGCGGCGGCGCAGCTCGTCCGCCTCGGCGCCCGCCACCTTGTCGGGGCGCAGCAGCTTCACCGCCACGCGCCGGTCGAGCCGTTGGTCGTACGCCGTCCAGACCTGTCCCATGCCGCCCTGCCCGATGAGCGCGGACAGTTCGTAGCGGCCGGCGATGAGACGTCCCGCCGCCGCGGTCACCTTCCGCCCTCGTGGTTGCCCTCGTGCCGGCGCAGGTAGTCGCTGAGCTCGTCCAGTTCGGCACGCACCTGGTCGATGCGGGCGGGGGCGGGGCGCTGCGGCGGGGGCGGCGGGACGGGGCCGTGGGACACGGGCGGGCCGGGTATCGGCGTCTGGGGCAGCGGCGGCTGCGGCGCGGGCTGCATGGGGGGCAGGGGCTGGACGGGACCGGGCTGCGGGTAGCCGTAGCCCACGGACGGGACGGTCGGGGCCTGGGGCGGGGCGTAACCCGGAGGCCGCCGCCGTTCGTTGGCCACACGGATGTCGGTGATCACGAAGTACGTGGCGGCGAGCGCGCCCAGGACCAGGACCACGGACATGGCGATGTCCCCCCGGACGTCGCTCTCCCGCACCGAGCCGACCACCGCGAAGCACACGATGGACACCGGCAGGCTCGCCCAGGCCGCCGCCCAGTCGAGCCGCCGGCCGCGCAGGAAGGCGACCCGGAACAGCGGCACGCACGCGAGGACGCCGCACGAGAGGAAACCGACGGCGGCGATCAGCACGCGCAGGCCGATGACGGTGCTCGCGCTGCGGGTGGGCGCCGGCGCGCCGTGGCCGTACATGACTGCTCCTGGACCGGGTGATGCCGATGGGGACGAGTGGAGACGATACGAAGGTGATACGAGGCTGACGTTACGGACGTGAGGGTACGGGTGTGCGAGTGACGGGTCGTTGTGGGGGTTCGAGCGTATAGGCCGACACCGGCAACCGGTCCCCGGTTGCGTCGAACCGTTGCCGTACCGATCACTGCCCTTGTCGTGCCGAGCCCCGCGCGCCGCAGCGGGCGGCCACACGCCTGCGCGTCAAAGGGCGTGCCGCATCCACACGTTGGGCTCGACGTACACCGCGTACCCCCGCTCCGGCTCGCACCGCACCGGCACGAGCGCGCCGGGCACCTCGACGTCGCCGCGGGTGTCGAAGGGCAGCCCGGTCCAGGCCCGCCACTCCTCCAGGGAGGCGGCGACGGTCATCGACGCCGGTGCGACGCGCTCGATGGTCGCCCCCGCGCGGGCGTGCACGCGCAGCCACGGGTCGTGCGGCAGCCCGTCCTCGCGCACCCGGCGCGCGTACTCCCCGATCGGCGTGTGCGGTTCGAGGTGCTTGGCGCTGGGCCGGACCGGCGCGACGACCTCGGTGAAACCGTGGGCGCGGGCGTTGTCGCGCATCGCCTCCAGCATCCGGGCGGACAGGCCGAGGCCCTGGGCGTGCGGGGCGACGACGATCGAGATCGCGCTGACCGTGTCGGGACGCACACCGCGGCGCAGGTCGGCGAAGGCCCACACCAGGACCTGGTCCCAGCCCCGGTCGGGCAGTTCGCCCCGCCCGGGCGCGTGCAGCCGGAAGGGCACGCTGTAGGCGTGGGCGAGGACCTCGCCGCGCTCGGTCTCGGCGAAGAGCACGTACTCGGGCAGTTCGGTGGGGATGCGCCCGTAGTGGGAGTTGCCCACGGGGTCCTCGGTCGTGAACACCGCCCAGCTGTCGGGCATGTCGAGCACCGGCCCCAGCATCTCGGGGCGGGCGGCGAGACTCGACACCTTCAGCTCCATGGGCCCACCGTAGGCGCGGCCCGCACGCCCGCACACCACGTTTTTCGAGCCGCCGACCGCCGAGACGTCAGTCCGCGTGGAAGCGTGCCGGAGCCTCCGTCGGGTTGCCCCCGGAGGGCAGCTTCTGGCCCGGGCACCCCTTGAGCACCTTCTCCATCGCGGCCTTCTCCGCGGCGGTCACCCACAGTTCGTACTTCTTCTTCACCGCGACCTGAGTGGCCACGTAACTGCACCGGTACCCCTTGTTGGGCGGCAGCCAGGTCGCCGCGTCGCCGTCTCCCTTGGATCGGTTGGTGCTGGCGTCGACCGCGATGAGGTTGAGCGGGTCGTTGGCGAGGGCTATCCGCTTGCTCGCGTCCCAGTACTTGGCGCCCTTCTGCCAGGCGTCGGAGAGCGGCACGACGTGGTCGATGTCGACGAGGCTGCGGCCACGCCGGTAGGTCACCTCCTTGCCGGAGTAGGGGTCGGACTGCAGTACGCCGTACGACACCTTGCAGGTGCCGTCGGTGAACTTCACGTCCTCCAGATCGCGTTTGAGGATGTCGTCACGGGTGTCGCAGTCGTTGGAGTCGGTGTCCGCCCACGCCGTGCCGAACCGGTCCCGGTCGTAACCGGTCTTCGGCGCCCGCCCCTTGACGGTCAGCGCCTCGGCGGCGGTGAGGGCGGCCCCGCCGCCCCCGGTCTCCTGCGGGCCACCGGACCCCGTGGTCGTCTCCGCCTTGCATCCGGCCACGGCGAACAACAGCACGACGGCGGCCGTGGCCCCGCCCCTCAGACGCACCACGATGCGTCCCTCCCCTGGTAACCCGGTCCGACCCCGCAGGGTGCGCCTTCCCGTGAACGGCGTCGCGCACACCGTAGCGAGCGGGCGCACGGGGTCAGTCAGGGGGTCGACCGGCCGGACACTCGGGTGGGCATCACGGGCAAAACGGTCGTATCGTCGTTCGTGAGTCACCTCCGGAAGGAGCTCTGGATGGGCATCTTCGACAGGTTCAAGAGCAACCGCCAGATGCAGGACAAGGCCAAGAACATGTCCGACATGGCGGAACGGAAGGCCAACGAGAGAACCGGCAACAAGTACGAGAGCCAGGTCGACGAGGCCCAGCAGCGGATCGAGGGCCAGCTCGGCATGGACCGCGACCGGCCCGACCAGCCGTGAGGCCACGGGCTGTCGAACGGCCGTGAGGCCACAGGCTGTCGAACGGCCGTAGGGCCGGAGACTCACGAGCCATCAGCCAACGCCGCCCGCGCAGCACCCCCTCCGCGGGCGGCTTGGTGCTGCCCGGCCCCCCGCTCAGACCTTTCCGATCCCCAGCGTGGTCTCCGACGGAAGCAGTCCCGAGGACAGCACCGCCACCCAGAACTCGCCGAGCAGGTCGGCCAGGCGGCCGGTGCCGGCCGCACCGAGGGACCGCCACGGCGCCGCGGCGAGCCGGTCGGTGTGCTCCTCGACGCGGCGGCGCAGGTCACGTCCCGCCTCCGTGGCCACGCCGGTGTCGTCGACCAGCCCGCGAGCCGTCAGTCGTTCGCGTGCGGACGCCCATTCCGAGGCGCTCCAGCCCCGGCTCTCGAAGCGCTCCACGGAGGCGGCGCCTATCGCGGCGAAGGAGACCAGTGACTCGACGGGGTCGAGGCCGGCCACGAGCAGGGCCGCTATGTGGCCGTCACCGCGGTGTTCGCGCAGGATCGTCGCCGCCTGCCACAGCTGTAGGTGAGGGGGTTCGGGCCAGGCGAGGGCGGCGTTGGCCGCGGCGAGGGGTCGGCCCGCCGTGTTCGCCGCCTCGGCGGCCCGCCGGGCGAGGGCGGCGGCCTCCGCCAGCTCCGGGCTGTCGACGCGGTCGCCGAATATCGCGCGGTACGCCCGGTCGATCCCGCGCAGTCTCGCCGCGAGCACCGCCTCGGGGGTCGCCTTCGTCCAGGCCGGGCCGACGTGCTCGGCGACCATGCGGGGACTGAAGCTGTAGAAGGCCGCGGCCACTTGTCCGGCGCCCACCGGGCCGAGGGGCGCGGCGCGGTAGGGGAAGTAGCTCGGCCAGCGCTCCTTGGTGTCGTAGCCGAGGGCCGCCGCCTCCTCGAAGACCTCCGGCGCGTAGTACAGCACCGCGTGCAGCGGCTCCAGCAGATGCCAGAGCTGCCGTACCCGGCTCCCCTCGACCTCGGCCTCGGCCGTGGCCCCGGCCTCGTCACCGTCCTGCGGCATGGCATGTCCCCCATCGCGTCCACGTACCCGACTTCGAACTTGACACTGGCTAGATTGCCCCACTCCGCCGAACTTGTCAATGGCTAGATTCGGCGTACGCTGCTGACCATGGCACCTGCGGAGACAGACGACGCGAAGACGACGAAGCCGTCGAACCGGCCCTACCACCACGGCGACCTGCGCCGCGCCGTTCTCAGCGCCGCGCTGGAGGTGATCGCCGCCGAGGGGCCGGGCGCGCTGAGCCTGCGGGATCTCGCCCGCCGGGCGGGGGTCTCGCACGCCGCTCCGGCCCACCACTTCAAGGACCGCACCGGGCTGCTCACCGCGATCGCCGCCGAGGGCTTCGGGCTGCTCGCGGCCACCCTCGCCGAGGCCGCGGACCTCAAGGACGCCGGCGTGCGTTACGTCCGCTTCGCCCGCGCGCACCCGGCCCACTTCCAGGTGATGTTCACCCCGGGGCTCCTGCGCGCCGACGACCTCGAACTCACCACGGCCCGCGCCCTCGCCGCCGACGCCCTGCGCCACGCGGTGTCCGCCGTGCGGGCCGAGGACTTCGGCATCGACTCCCGCCTCGCGGGCGTCGCCGCCTGGTCCCTGGCCCACGGCTTCGCCACGCTGCTGCTGGGCAGCAACCTGGAGGGCTCGGTGGGCGACAGGGACCCAGAGGAGGTGTTCCGCGCGCTGACGGCCACGCTGTTCCGGCCGGCGTAGACGCGCAGGCGACGGCGCTCGGACAGCTCCCGGCTACGACCCCAGGATCGACGCCAGGAACTCCCCGACCCACCCCAGCAACTCCCGCCCGACCAGCGGCTTCCCGCCCACCTTCGCCGTCTTCGGGCGGGGGACGAGGACCTGGTGGACGGCCGGCTTGATGACCGTTCCGGGGTAGAGGCGCTTGACCCGCAGCTCCTGCGACTCCCGCAACTCCACCGGTGCGAAGCGGATGTTGTTGCCCTGGAGCACGATCTCGCCGACGCCGCAGGAGCGGGCGAGCATGCGCAGTCCGGCCACCAGCAGCAGGTTCTCCACCGGTTCGGGCAACTTGCCGTAGCGGTCGACGAGTTCCTCCCGTACGGCCTTGATGTCCTCCTCGGAGTTGGCGGAGGCGATGGACCGGTAGGCCTGCAGGCGCAGCCGCTCGCCGGGGGCGTAGTCGTGCGGGACGTGCGCGTCGACCGGGAGCTCGATCTTGACCTCCAGCGGCGGCTCCTCCTCCACCCCGCCCTCCAGGGACGCGCGGTAGTCCGCGACCGCCTCGCCGACCATGCGGACGTACAGGTCGAAGCCGACGCCCGCGATGTGCCCGGACTGCTCGCCGCCGAGCAGGTTGCCCGCGCCGCGGATCTCCAGGTCCTTCATGGCGACGTACATGCCCGCGCCCATCTCGGTGTGCTGGGCGATGGTGGCGAGCCGCTCGTGCGCGGTCTCCGTCAGCGGCTTCTCCGGCGGGTACAGGAAGTACGCGTACCCCCGCTCGCGGCCCCGGCCGACCCGGCCGCGCAGCTGGTGCAGCTGCGAGAGGCCGAAGTTGTCGCCGCGCTCGACGATCAGCGTGTTGGCGTTGGAGATGTCGATGCCGGACTCGACGATCGTCGTCGAGACCAGCACGTCGAACTTCTTCTCCCAGAAGTCGACCACGACCTGTTCCAGGGCCGACTCCGACATCTGTCCGTGGGCGGTGGCGATCCGCGCCTCGGGGACGATCTCCCTGAGTCTCGCCGCGGCCCGGTCGATGGACTCGACGCGGTTGTGGATGTAGAAGACCTGGCCCTCGCGCAGCAGTTCACGGCGGATCGCGGCGCCGATCTGCTTCTCCTCGTAGGGGCCGACGAAGGTCAGGACGGGGTGGCGTTCCTCCGGGGGCGTGGTGATCGTCGACATCTCGCGGATGCCGGTGACCGCCATCTCCAGGGTGCGCGGGATCGGGGTCGCGGACATCGTCAGGACGTCGACGTTCGCGCGCAGCTTCTTCAGCTGCTCCTTGTGCTCGACGCCGAAGCGCTGCTCCTCGTCGACGATGACCAGGCCCAGGTCCTTGAACTTGGTCTCCGAGGAGAACAGGCGGTGCGTGCCGATGACGATGTCCACGGAGCCGTCGCGCAGGCCCTCCAGGACCGCCTTCGCCTCCGCGTCCGTCTGGAAGCGGGACAGCGCGCGCACGTTGACCGGGAACTGGGCGTAGCGCTCGGAGAACGTCCCGAAGTGCTGCTGCACCAGCAGCGTGGTGGGGACCAGGACGGCGACCTGCTTGCCGTCCTGCACCGCCTTGAAGGCCGCGCGGACCGCGATCTCCGTCTTGCCGTAGCCGACGTCGCCGCAGATCAGGCGGTCCATCGGGACCGACTTCTCCATGTCCTCCTTGACCTCGGCGATGGTGGTCAGCTGGTCGGGGGTCTCCGCGTACGGGAAGGCGTCCTCCAGTTCGCGCTGCCAGGGGGTGTCCGGGCCGAAGGCGTGGCCGGGCGCGGCCATGCGCGCGCTGTACAGCTTGATCAGGTCCGCCGCGATCTCCTTGACGGCCTTCTTCGCACGGGCCTTGGTCTTCGTCCAGTCGGCGCCGCCCAGGCGGTGCAGCGTGGGCGCCTCGCCGCCGACGTACTTGGTGATCTGCTCCAGCTGGTCGGTGGGGATGTACAGGCGGTCGCCGGGCTGGCCTCGCTTGGCGGGGGCGTACTCGACGACGAGGTACTCGCGCGTGGCGCCCTGGACGGTCCGCTGCACCATCTCGATGTAGCGGCCGACGCCGTGCTGTTCGTGGACGATGTAGTCGCCCGTCTCCAGGGTGAGCGGGTCGATGGTCTTCCTGCGGCGGGCCGGCATCCGCGCGCCGTCCCGGCCGGCCGTCTTCTGGCCGGAGAGGTCGGTCTCCGTGAGCACGGCGAGCTTCAGCTTCGGGTCGACGAAGCCGTACTCGATCGAGCCGCACGCCACGTGCACCACGGACGGGGAGATCTCGCCGAGGTCGGTGTCCAGGCGGGCGGCGACGCCCTCGCCGCCGAGGACCTCGACGGTACGGGCGGCCGGGCCGTGGCCCTCGGTGACGAACACCGTGCGCCAGCCGTCGGCGAGCCAGCCCTTGGTGTCGGCGAGGGCCTTCGCGGTGTCGCCGCGGTAGGACTCCGGGGCGTGCATCGCCAGCTTCAGGGTATCCGCGTCGAGTTCGTCGTCGGCGGCGAACGGCGACACCGACCACCACATCATGTCCAGCTCGCGCGCGTGGTCGCGGACGTCGGCGATGGACCACAGGGAGGCGGCGCCGACGTCGATGGGGGCCTCGCCGCCGCCGGCGGTCGCGGCCCAGGACGCCTGGAGGAACTCCTGGGAGGTCGCCACGAGGTCGGCGGCACGCGTGCGTACCCGTTCCGGGTCGCACACGACGGCCATCGCGCCCTTGGGCAGGACGTCGAGCAGGAGCTCCATGTCGTCGACGAGCACCGGGGCGAGGGACTCCATGCCCTCCACGGCGATCCCCTCGGCGATCTTGCCGAGCAGTTCGCCGAGCTCCGGGTGCTGTTCGGCGAGGGCACGCGCGCGTGCGCGCACGTCTTCGGTCAGCAGGAGTTCACGGCACGGGGGCGCCCACAGGCCGTGCTCGGCGACCTCCAGGGAGCGCTGGTCGGCGACCTTGAAGTAGCGGATCTCCTCGACGTCGTCGCCCCAGAACTCGATGCGCAGGGGGTGTTCCTCGGTCGGCGGGAACACGTCCAGGATGCCGCCTCGTACGGCGAACTCCCCGCGCTTCTCGACGAGCTCCACGCGCGCGTACGCGGCGGCGGCGAGGGCGTCGACGACCTGGTTCAGATCGGCGTTCTGGCCGGTCCTCAGGGCGACCGGTTCCAGGTCGCCGAGGCCCTTGACCTGGGGCTGGAGGACGGAGCGTACGGGCGCGACGACGACGGAGACCGGGCCGGTCTCGGGGTCGTCGGGGCTGGGGTGGGCCAGGCGGCGCAGGACGGCGAGGCGGCGGCCGACGGTGTCGCTGCGCGGGCTGAGACGCTCGTGCGGGAGCGTCTCCCAGGAGGGGTACTCCACGACGCCGTCGGGCGGGAGGAGGGACCTCAGGGCCGCGGCCAGGTCCTCGGCCTCGCGGCCCGTCGCGGTCACCGCGAGGACGGGGCGGCCGGTGTCCCGGGCCAGGGCGGCGACCGCGAAGGCGCGGGCGGCCGGGGGGCCGACGAGGTCGACGTGCGTGCGGTTGCCGTCCGCGGCGGCCTTGATCGCTTCGGCGAGGGCGGTGTCCTTGACGACGGCGTCGAGCAGACCGTGCAGACTCATGAAGGGGGCGCTTCCGTCCGGGGTGGGCAACACGAAGGGCCCGACGCTTGGGGCGGCCGGGGGGTCTCCAGCGTACGTCGGTGTTCGCGCCGGTGTCGGGGGCTGTGGACAACGGCGGAGCCCGGAGCCCGTCCCGCCCGGAGGGCCTCGTCCTCGAACGCCGGACGCGCCGAGGACGCGAACCGGCGCCGAGAAGTCCCCCGTGGCTTCTCGGCGCCGGTCTCCCCCGTGCTTCCCCCTGCCCTGGCTACTCCGTCGCGATCGCGTTCAGGACGTTCATCCGGCCTGCCCTGAACGCCGGGATCAGGGCCGCGATCAGGCCCACCAGGGCCGAGCCGAGGAAGACCGTGGTCAGGGTCGGCCAGGGGATTTCCAGGACCTTCAGGCCCTGGAGGGCGAGGAGCTTCTGGGCGGTCGCGCCCCAGCCCATGCCCAGGCCGAGGCCGAGGAGGGCGCCGAAGAGCGCGATGACGACCGACTCCATGCGGATCATGCGGCGCAGCTGGCGGCGGGAGAGGCCGATCGCGCGCATCAGGCCGATCTCGCGGGTCCGCTCGACCACGGAGAGGGCCAGCGTGTTGACCACGCCCAGGATCGCCACGATGATCGCCAGCGCCAGCAGGCCGTAGATCATGTTCAGGAGCTGGCCGATCTGGTCCTTCAGCGCCTGCTTGTAGTCGGTCTGGTCGCGCACCTTGTACTGCGGGTAGTCGTGCATCCTGGACTTCAGCGCCTTGTACGCCGTGTCCTGCTGCCCGTCCCCGGCCGTCGCGAAGACGAGCTGGTCGAGCGGCATCTTGTCGGCCGGCACGTACTTGGCCAGCGTGGCGATGGACGTGTACTTCGAACCCGCGTCGATGAGCTGGTCACTGCTGGTGATGGCGCGGACCGTGAGGTTCGCCGTGGCGCCGTTCTTGAACGCCACCTTGATCTTCGACCCGAGGTGGATGCCGTGGGCCTTGGCGAAGTTCTCGTGCACCGACATGGAGTCCGGCAGGTACGCGTCCTTGAGGTTCCCGGCGACCGTCTTGGTGCGCAGGTCGGTCGCGTACGTCGGGTCGGCCGCCGTGATGTCGGTGTCCTTGAGCGTCTTGCCGTCGGGCGTCGTGTAGTCACCCTCCGTGATCTTGTACTCGGTGACCCGCTCCAGTCCCGGCGTCGACTTCACCGCCTTCACCGCCTGCGGTGTGATCAGCTGACCGCTGTCGGACTGGATGATGAAGTCCGTGCCGACCGTCTTGTCGAGCTGGTCCGTCGCCGAGGCGACCATCGACGAGCCGACCACCGACAGGCACGCCACCAGGGCGAGCCCGATCATCAGCGCCGCCCCCGTGGCGCCGGTACGGCGCGGGTTGCGCAGGGCGTTGCGCTCGGCCATGCGGCCGACGGGACCGAAGACCCGCAGGACCACCGCGCCCAGGACGCGCACCACGCCGCCCGCGAGGAGCGGGCCGATCACCACGAAGCCGATGAGGGTGAGCACCACGCCCAGGCCCAGCCAGAGCGAGCCGGCCTTGGCCTTGTCCGCCTCGGCGGCCAGGTAGAGGGCGTAGGCGCCCGCGCCGGTCAGGACGGTGCCCAGCAGGGCCCGTACCCGACCCGCCCGCGCGTCGGCCGGAGCGCCCGCGTCGCGCAGCGCCGCCATCGGGGAGACCTTGCCCGCCCGGCGGGCCGGCAGATAGGCGGCGAGGACGGTCACGACCACGCCCAGCAGCAGGCCGACCACCGGGGTCGTCCAGGCCACCGTCAGGTCGTCCGTGGACAGGTGCATGCCCATCTTGCCCATGAGCTTCATCAGCCCGACCGCGAGCCCGACGCCCGCGCCGACGCCCAGGACGGACCCGAAGACGCCCAGCAGCAGCGCCTCGGCCAGCACCGACCGGTTGACCTGCTTGCGGCTGGACCCGATGGCCCGCATCAGGCCGATCTCCCGCGTCCGCTGCGCGACCAGCATGGAGAAGGTGTTGATGATCAGGAAGATGCCGACGAGGAAGGCGATCCCGGCGAAGCCGAGCATCGCGTACTTCATGACGTTCATGAAGCCCTCGACGTCCTTCTGGTTGGCGTCGGCGGTCTCCTTGGCGGTCTGCACCTTGTAGCCGGTGCCGAGCGCGGCGACCACGCTCTGCTTCAGCCGGGCGTCCGTCACGCCGGAGGCGGCGGTGACGTTAACGTTCGTGTAGACACCGGTCTTCCCGACGAGCGTCTGCTGGGCCGTCCGGGTGTCCAGGTAGAAGATCGCCGCCCCGGGGTTGGTCACCTGGAAGTCGGCGATGCCGGAGATGTGCGCCGTGTGCGTGCCGACCGCGCTGATCACGCCGAGCTCGTCGCCCAGCTTGAGGTGGTGCTTGTCGGCGGTGTCGGCGTCCACCATCACCTGGTCGGGGCCCTTGGGCGCCGTACCGGAGGTGATCTTCATGGTGCGGGCGTCGTTGCCGTTCCAGCTGCCGACGATGGTCGGCGCGCCGCTGGAGGGGGACAGGTTGTCCTTGTCGGCGTCCACGACGGTCACCGAGGTGGAGAAGACGGTCCCCTCCGCCGTCTGCACGCCCTGCGCGGCGCGCACCTTGGCGACCACCGAGGCGGGCATGACCGGCGGCCTGCCGTTGTCGGAGGTCGTCTCGCCGCTGTCGGAGGCGCCCTTGGCGCTCACCGTGACGTCCGAGGAGGTGGCCTGGAACAGCTTGTCGAAGGTGGTGTTCATGGTGTCGGTGAACACCAGCGTCCCGCAGACGAAGGCCACCGACAGCAGCACGGCGACGGCCGAGAGGGCCATGCGCCCCTTGTGCGCGAAGAAGTTGCGCATCGAGGTCTTCAGGACGGTCATGACGTACGCCCCCGCGCGTCGAAGTCCTTCATGCGGTCCAGGACGGCCTCGGCGGTCGGCTTGTACATCTCGTCGACGATCCGGCCGTCGGCGAGGTAGAGCACGCGGTCCGCGTACGAGGCGGCCACCGGGTCGTGGGTGACCATGACGATGGTCTGGCCGAGCTCGTCGACGGACCTGCGCAGGAAGCCCAGCACCTCGGCACCCGCGCGGGAGTCGAGGTTTCCGGTCGGCTCGTCCCCGAAGATGATCTCCGGGCGGGCCGCCAGCGCGCGGGCCACGGCGACGCGCTGCTGCTGGCCGCCGGAGAGCTGGGTCGGCCGGTGCTTGAGTCGGTCCGAAAGTCCAACCGTGTCCACCACGCGCGCGAGCCACTGCTTGTCGGGCTTGCGGCCGGCGATGTCCATCGGCAGCGTGATGTTCTCGATCGCGTTCAGCGTCGGCAGCAAGTTGAATGCCTGGAAGATGAAGCCGATCCGGTCCCGGCGCAGCTGGGTGAGCTTCTTGTCCTTCAGGCCGGTGATCTCGGTCTCGTCCAGGTAGATCTGCCCGGAGGTGACGGTGTCGAGCCCGGCCAGGCAGTGCATCAGGGTGGACTTGCCGGACCCCGAGGGGCCCATGATCGCGGTGAACTGGCCGCGGGCAATGTCCACGTCGACGTGGTCGAGGGCGACGACGCGGGTCTCCCCGGCCCCGTACGCCTTGACGACCTGTCGCGCTCGCGCGGCAACGGCCGTACGCCCTCCAGTGCCCCCGTGCCTGGGAATGGTCACGGCCGAAGTCATGGTTTGTCTCCTATGTCGGTCAACAGGTGCATCGCGTCAACTGGTACTGAGTCACGCCAACTGGTACGTGGATGAGTCTGGTTCCGCGGAGGGGTGCCGCACGATGGTGCTCGGCACCGTCTTCTACGGGGGAAAACCCCACCCCCGCCGGTTCGGTCCACCGCCCCTCCAGCACCCCCCGGGCGGCGTAAAGCCAGGTTAAGGACGCCCCCGGCCCCCTCTCGTCCTCCGGCGGGACGAACCCACCCCGAGCCCTGGTACGGAGGTCCCCCTAAGGGATCTCCACCGCCGGGTGGAGCCGGGTGTAGGGGGCGCGTCCACCCCCCGGCCCACTCACCCTCCACCCTCCCGCGACGTCAGGGTCAAGTGGGAAGCTGTGGGCGGCGGATAGATGCAAGGGGAAGGGATCTCGTGGACGAGGCGGGGGAGACCGGGACACGGCAGACCGCGGCGCAGGACCGGCCCGAGGACGCCACCCGGCGGCGGGGGGCCGTCGTCGCCGCGCTGATGCTCGCGATGGCGCTCGCGGCCCTCGACTCCACCGTCGTCTCCACGGCCGTCCCGCAGATCGTCGGCGACCTCGGCGGCTTCTCGGTCTTCTCCTGGCTGTTCTCCGGCTACCTGCTCGCGGTCACCGTCACCCTGCCCGTGTACGGCAAGCTCTCGGACACCTTCGGCCGCAAGCCGGTCCTGGTCGCCGGCGCCGCCGTCTTCCTGTTCGGCTCGCTGCTGTGCGCGGCGGCCTGGAACATGGCCGCGCTGATCGCCTTCCGCATCCTCCAGGGCCTCGGCGGCGGCGCCCTCCAGGGCACGGTGCAGACGCTCGCCGCCGACCTCTACCCGCTCCGGGACCGCCCCAAGATCCAGTCCAAGCTCTCCACGGTGTGGGCCGTGTCCGCGGTCGCGGGCCCGGGCGTGGGCGGCATCCTCGCCGCGTACGCGGACTGGCGCTGGATCTTCCTCGTCAACCTGCCCATCGGCGCGGTGGCGTTGTGGCTGATCGTCCGTCACCTCCACGAACCCGCCCGCAAACCGGCCGGGCGCCCGCGCGTCGACTGGGCGGGCGCGCTGGCGGTGTTCGCCTGCGGAGGCGTGCTGCTGACGGCGCTGGTACAGGGCGGGGTGGCCTGGCCGTGGCTGTCGGGTCCGTCACTGGGGCTGTTCGGCGCGGGGCTCGCCCTGGTCGCGGTCGTCGTGTGGACGGAGCGGCGGGCGGCCGAACCGATCATCCCGGGGTGGGTGTGGCGCCGCCGCACGATCGCCGCGGTGAACCTCGCCCTCGGCGCGCTGGGGCTGCTGATGGTGGCACCGAGCGTGTTCCTCCCGACGTACGCGCAGGCGGTGCTGGGCCTCGCGCCCGTGGCCGCCGGCTTCGTGCTCTCCGTGTGGACCCTGACCTGGCCGATCTCCGCGGCCCTCAGCCAGCACGTGTACCGGCGGATCGGCTTCCGCCACACGGCGATGCTGGGCATCGGGACGGCGGCGCTGCTCCTCTTCGCCTTCCCTCTCCTGCCCTACCCCGGGCGGGCCTGGCAGCCGACGCTGCTCATGCTGCTGCTCGGCGCCGCGCTCGGTCTCTTCCAGCTCCCCCTCATCGTCGGCGTCCAGTCGACCGTCGGCTGGTCGGAGCGCGGCACCACGACCGCGTCCGTGCTCTTCTGCCGCCAGACCGGCCAGACCGTCGGCGCGGCGGTCTTCGGCGCGGTCGCCAACAGCGTCCTCGCCGCCCGGCTCGGCGGGGCGAGCGACCTCGACTCCGTGACGCGGGGCCTGGATTCGGGCACGGTCCCGGAAGCGACGCGGCGGGCGATCGCCGACGCGGTGCACGCCGTGTACACGGGGGCGGGGTGCGCCGCCGTGGTGGCGTTCGCGGTCCTGCTGTTCCTGGCGCCGCGACGGTTTCCCGTACTGAAGGAATGACGGTCGCACGACGTCAAAAGTATGAGTTAACGCAGGTAACACCCGAGTTAACACCGCAGGTCAGCCCAGTAAGCGCATACCGACCGGCCAGTTTGCCGAAAAGCCCCCACACACCGGAACCGGCGAGTAACGTGCGTGCCTCCGCCCACCCCCCGGACCCGAGCCGCGCAAGGAGCACCGGGATGTCCTACGAGCACCACCACGCCCTCGGCCACCACAGCGACCTGCGCATCCTGCGCAGCGCCTACCGCTGGCAACGGCGTACCGCCACCCTCACCGCCCTCGGCTACTTCACCCTCTTCCTTCTGCTGTCCGCCTTCGCGCCGTCGTTCATGACGAGCACCGTGACGGACGGACTGCCGACGGGACTGCTGCTCGCGCTGGCCCAGATCCCCGTGACCTGGCTGGCGATCGTGCTGTACGAGCGCACCGCGCGCCGTTACGTCGACCCGATCGCCGACCGCATCCGCCGGGAGTCGGAGCTGGACGCGCGGCGGAGGGCGGCGCGATGACCACCGACTTCAGCGGAAACGCCCAGGCGATGTCCCTCGTCGCCTTCACCGCCGTCGCCACCATCACGCTGCTGCTGTGCGTGATGACCGGCCCCGACCGCGACGACCTCGACGAGTTCTACACCGGCTACGGCTCCCTGTCCCCGATCCGCAACGGCCTCGCGATCGCCGGCGACTACATCTCCGCGGCGAGCGTGCTGGGCACGGGCGGCGTGATCGCGCTGTGCGGGTACGACGGGATCGTCCTGGCCCTGAGTTCGGCGCTGTCGTTGATGCTGCTGATGTTCCTGCTGGCCGAACCCCTGCGCAACGCGGGCCGGTTCACCATGGGCGACGCGCTGGCGCGCCGGATGCCGGGCCGGGGCGTACGGATGGTCGCGTGCCTGGTGACCATCGCGGCGCTGCTGCCGCTGATGCTGGTGCAACTCGCCGGCACGGGACAGCTGCTGGCGTTCATCCTCGGCTTCTCCGGCGACGCGCTGAAGACGGGCTGCATCATCGGGCTGGGCGCGCTGATGATCAGCTACGCGGCCATCGGCGGGATGAAGGGCACGGCGCTCATCCAGATCCTGAAGATGGTGATGCTGCTCGGCTCGGGCGCCGTGATCGCCGTCCTGATGCTGAAACGGTTCGACTGGGACCCGGGGAACCTCTTCCACGCCGCCGCCGCGCAGAGCGGGGTCGGATCGGCCTTCCTGCACTCGGGCGTGGAGTTCGCCGGCAGCCCCAACCCCCGGCTTGACATGATCACTTCGCAGCTGACGGTCGTCCTGGGCGCCGCCTGCCTGCCGCACGTCACCATGCGCATGTACACCGCCGGCAGCGCCCGGCAGGTGCGGCGGTCGATGTCGTGGGCGGTGTCGTCGGTGGTGGTGTTCGTGCTCATCGTCACCGTCGTCGGGTTCGGCGCCACGGCCCTGCTCGGGCGGGAGCTGATCGCGCAGGCGGACCCGCAGGGCAACACGGCGTACCTGCTGGGCTCGCGGGCCGTCTTCGGCGCCGACGTCTCGGCCGCGGAGACGTTTCTGTTCACGACGGTCACCACGGCCCTCTTCCTCACCCTGCTCGCCTCCGTGGCCGGCATGATCCTCGCCTGCGCCAACTCCCTCGCCCACGACGTCTTCGCCGCGCGCGTACGGGAGATGACGGGCCGCCGGGAGATGGCGCTGGCCCGGCTGTCGGCACTGGCGGTGGGCGTCCCGACGATCCTGCTGGCCACCCTCGTCCAGCACCACAGCCTGCAGCCCCTGGTGACCCTCTCCTTCTGCCTGGGCGCCTCCGCCATCGCCCCGGCCCTGGTCTACAGCCTGTTCTGGCGCCGGTACACGAAGACCGGCCTGCTGTGCACCCTGATCGGCGGCACCCTCGCGGTGCTGGTCCTGATGCCGGGCACGAACCTCGTCTCCGGCTCACCCGTCTCCGCCTTCCCCCACGCCGACTTCAACTGGTTCCCGTTCACCACCACCGGCCTGGTCTCCATCCCCCTCGGCTTCGCCTTCGGCTGGCTGGGCACGGTGGTCTCCGGCCGCCGCGGCGCCCAGGAGCAGCGGCGGCAGTACGAGGCGGTGGAGGGCTGGATCCTGGCGGGGGCGGTACGACGGGGGGACTGACCGTACGGCGGTGCGGGCGCCGGCGGCGGTATCACTCCGCCGGCGCCGAACCCGTCAACGCGGTCAGGCTGTTGCGTACGTAGTCCATCTGCGCCTGTACGTCGTCCCAGCGCTCCCCGTGCTCGCGCAGCACCCGCTCCGTCTCGCGGGCGATCTGCTCCTCCCGCAGCCGCGCCTCGGCGAGGATCTCGGCGGCACGCGCGCGTGCGTCCTCCTGGTGTCTGCGCGCGGACTCCTCCGCCTCGGCGAACGCCAGCTTCGCCTCCGACAGCGCGGCCTCCGCGCGCGCCACCCGTTCGGCCTCCCGCGCGTCGAGGACGGCGGCCCGCTCGGCCGCCTCCCGCTCGGCCCGCTCCCAGCGTTCGGCGAGCTCCTTGGCCTGCTCGGCGAGCATCCCGGTCGTGCGCTGGCGCATCTCGCGCAGTGCGGCCAGCGCCTCGCTCCGGCTCTCCTTGACCTCGCGCCGGGCGGTGATCCGGATCTCGTCGGCCTCGGCGCGGGCCGCGAGGAGGCGCTGCCGGGCGCGTTCCTCGGCGTCGGCGCGTACGGCATCTGCGTGCGCCCGGGCCGCGTCGCGCACGCCGTGCGCGCGCGCCTGCGCCGCCTCCACCAGGCGCTGCGCCTCCTGCCGCGCGCCCTCCCGCACGCCGGCGGCCTCCTCCTGCGCGAGCTGGAACAGGCGCCGTGCGCGCTCCCCGAGCGCTTCGTAGTCCTGCGGCGCGAGCCCCGCGACCGTCTCCCTGAGCCGGGCGGCCTCCGCCTCCATGTCCCTGGCCAGCACGGTGAGCCGGGCCGCGCGCTCCCAGGCGGTGTCGCGGTCGCGGGAGAGGGCGGCGGCGTACGCGTCGACCTGTTCGGGACGGTAGCCGCGCCCCCGTACGCCCACGAAGCCGTGGAACGAGACCGTTGCGCTGCTCATCCTGGAACCCCTCTCCGCCGAACGGATGCGACATGATGATTTCGCGCACATCTTGATGTATCGGACGGAAGTGTTCATAACGCGACACTCCGCGCACAGGTCACGGTCATACGTGCGCAGGGCGCGGACGAAAAGGGGCCGGGCCCGGTCACTCCGACCGGGCCCGGCCCCTTTCAGGAACTCAGCAGGAACTGAGCAGAAAACAGCAGGAACTCAGGACGACGACGTCACAGCAGGCCGTCCCACATCTGCTCCAGCAGGACCGACCACCAGCTCTCCGGCGAACCGAGGGCCGCCGGGTCGAGGGAGGCCAACTGGGCCTGGAAGTCGACGGTCCAGCGGCCCGCCTGCTCCTGGTTGAGGCCGAACCTCAGCCGCCACATCCGGCCCAGCAGGGCCAGGCAGCGCTGGAACTCGGGCAGCCCCGTGTTCACGAACTGCGGCGGCACCGGCGCCCCTCCGGGGCCGGCCTCCACCGGGACGGCCACGATGTTCGCCGTGCCGTACTGCACGCAGAGCGCCTTGCCGAAGTCGCTGCCCATCACCAGGTACGAGCCCGCGTCCGCGGCCGGCTGCACGCCGCGCTCCTGCGCCAGTTCGGCGAGCGTCGGCACGGGGCGGCCCGGCTGGGCCTGTGCCCAGAAGAACGGCCCCATGTCCATCGGCAGGCCCGCCGCCACCAGGGAGTGCGCGACGATCGGCGGCACGCCCTGCCGGGACACGGCCGCCTGCTCGAACCGGAAGATCCCCGGCCCGAACGCCCCCGCCAGCTCCTGCGCGACGCCCTCCGGCGGAACCGGCGGCGCGGCGTGCACCGGCGGCAACGGCGCGCGCACCGGCGCCGGGCGCGCGGGTCCGTCCGCCACCTGGTGCAACTCGCCCTGGTGGGCCAGGAGTTGCTGCATGCCCTGCTGGCGGCTCGCATGGTCCGTGCCGTAGGGCGCGATGCTCGTGATGCGCGCCTGCGGCCACTGCTCACGGATCATCCGCGCACAGTACGCACCCGGCAGCTCGCACGACTCCAACTCCGTGTGCAGTTCCAGCACCTGGTCCGGCGGCACGTTCATCGCCCGCAGCTCGTGGAAGATCTGCCACTCCGGGTGCGGCGTGCCCGGCGCGGACCGCCGGATCACCTGCTGCTCGGAACCGTCCTGCGCGCGGTACCGCAACACGGCCTGGTAACCGGGCCCGACGGTGGGCTGACCGGGCGGCTGCTGCGGGTAGCCGTAGGCGGGAGCGGGGGGCTGCTGGCCGGGCATGGGCTGACCGGGCATCGCGTGACCGGGCATGGGCTGGCCGGGCATGGGCTGGCCCGGGGGTGGGACGGTGCCGGGGTGTGCCGCGCCAGGGGGTGCCTGCATCGCGCCGGGGGGCGGGGGCATCGCTCCGGGAGGCGGGGGCATCGCTCCGGGAGGGGGCGGTGTCGCTCCGGGGGCGTGCGGCATGGCGCCGGGCGCCGGGGGCGCCGGAGATTGGGGAGCGCCTGGAGCCTGCGGGGCGCCGGGCGCGCCAGGAGGCATGCCGGGGGCGCCCGGGGCTCCGGGTGCGCCGGGGGCTTGCGGTGGCGGGGGTGCGCCGGGGCCCGCGATCGGGGGCGCGGCCAGCACGGTCTCCGCGTGGTGAACGGCGCCTTGCGCGCCCCCTGCAGAGCCTTGCGCGCCGGGGGCACCGGGTACGCCGGGGGCGCCCGGGTGTTGCGGTGCGCCGGGCGGGTTCGGTGCGCTGGGGGCGCCTGGAGGCTGCGGGGCGCCGGGCGCGCCAGGTATGCCCGGGGCTCGCGGGGGCTGCGGTGCGCCCGGGGCGCCGAGTGCACCCGGGGCGCTCGGGGTGCTTTGCGCGCCCGGCGCGTTCGGTGTGCCCGGGGCGCCAGGAACAGGGTGCGCGCCGGGCGCGCCCGGCATGCCCGGGGCGCTCGGGGGTTGTGGCGCGCCCGGAGGTTGCGGCGCACCACTCCCCGTACCCATACGGCCGGGGTCGGCGAGCATCGTGGCGACCTGGTGGACGCCGCCGGGGGGCGTGCCGCCGGGCGGGTTCGGCGCACCCGGAGGATGAGGGGCGCCCGGAGCCTGCGGGGCGCCGGGGCCCTCAGGACCCTCGGGGCCGAGTGCCGACACCATCTGCGTCGGGACGTAGCCGCCCGCCGGGGCGCCCGGAGTGCCGGGCGTGCCAGGTGCGGGCGGCGGCGGAGGCGTACCTCCCGGTCGCGCACCAGGGGCACCCGGGGTGCCCGGGGCGCTCGGCGGAGGCGGCGGGTTCGCGCCACCCCGCGCACGACGCGACGGAGGCGCCGCCTTGCTCGTCGCGGCGTCGGCGATGTCCTCGGCGTTCGGCGCGCCCGGGACGGCGGGCCCCTGCGGAGAGCCGTAAGCCGGAGGGGGCGGCGGCGTGCCCTGCGGGCCACCCTGGGGGTAGCCGTACGAGGCGCCGGCCGGCGCAGGCGGAGGCGTGCTGCTCTGCGGCGCGCCCGGACCGGCGGCGCCCCCACCCTGTGGATAGCCGTACGTCTGCGCGGGCGGAGGCGCGGCACCCGGCGTGCTCTGCGCACCGCCCGCACTCTGCGCGCCGCCCGCGACCTGTGCGCCGGGCGCGTTCGGGTCGTCGAGCGCCGGTGCCACCGCCGTCGGCGGAAGCCGGCTCCCGCCCGACATCAGCGCGGTCTTCGCGTCGGCCGGCGTGTCCTCGTCGGACCGGCTGAGCGGCGGCGCGAACACGGTCGCCGGCAACGGCACGGAACGGTCCTCGCCGGCATCGGCGTTGGTGTCGGTCCCGGCCCACGGAGTCGCCCCCGCAGGCGCCTCGGGCGCACCGGCACCCGCAGCGGAAGCCGCCGCCCCAGCCCCGACTCCGACGCCCGCACCGGCACCGGCACCGGCACCGGCACCACTCTGCGGCCCGACCCCAGCCCCACTCCCGTCAGCAGCACCAGACCCGACCGCACCAGCCCCAGCCGAACCAGACCCGACCGAACCAGCCCCAGCGGCCCCAGCCCCAGCCGCACCGGCCCCGGCGCCGGCACCGGCCCCCCGCCGATCCGGAATCCCCAGCTTGTCCGCCGCCTCCTGCAACCACTCGGGCGGGCTCAGCAGGAACGACGTCTGGTTCAGGTCCACCCGGGCGGGAGCCGACGCCGCCGGCGGCGACGGTTCCGCGTCCTCCGGGCGGCCGTACTCCTCCTCGTAGCGGCGGATCACCTCGCCCACCGGCAACGCGGGCCACAGCGTCGCCTCGCCGCTGTCGCGGGCGATGACCAGCCGCTGGCCGCCGCCGTCGGACCGCGGTCCGTCCGCGCGGTCCTCGGCCCACACCACGAAGCCGAGCTCGAACTCCCGTACCCGCACCTCACGGTGCTGGTAGGACGGCACGTCGCCGTTGATCCACTCTTCCGCGCGCTCCTGCGCCTGTGCGAACGTCACCATCGCGAAACTCACTCCCCCGCAGCCGCAGCGGCAACCGGCACGGCCCGTGCGAAGCCGCCGTCCACCATCAGGTTCGCCACCGTCTCCAACTCCGGCGGAGAACCGGCCAGTCGGGACAGAAACGCGTCGAAGTCCTCACCGCACGGCAGCAACAGCCGCTCCACCCGTTCCGCGGGCGCCCACGCGGGGTCGACGTCCCGCGCGTCGTCGTAGGCGCAGAACCACACCGAACCGACCCGCTCGCCCTTCACCTTCACGGCGAGCAGACCGCCCTGGACGAAGCCGACGCCCAGGTAGTCCTTGGTCAGATGGTCGCGCAGGCACTTGTTGACGTACACGAGGTCGTTGACCGCGGCCTCGTCCCGGACCGTGAAGAAGGGCTGGTCGATCAGCAGGCCCAGCTCCGCGTCCAGGGCCGTGCCGACCGGCGCGCAGCCGCCCGCCGCCTTCAGGAAGGAGCGGTACGGGCCCGGCAGCCGGTAGCCGAGGTCCTCCTCGACGCCCTGCACCTGCGCCTCCGTCACCGCCACCCCCGACTTCGGCAGCCCGAAGTGCGCGGGCCGGGTCTCCTGGAGCGGACGCGTGCCCCGCTTGTCCTGGTCCACGGCCGCCGTCGCGATGCCGCCGTGGTGCCGCAGCAGCGCCTTCACCTCGACCGGCACCAGCTCCAGCCGCCGCGAGCCGACGACGTGGTGCCACGTCCAGCCGTGCGGGGTGGCCACCGAGGGCACCGTGTCCCACAGGTCGTGGCCGGAGGCGGCGAGCGCCGCGTTCGCCGACACGTAGTCCGTCAGGCGCAGTTCGTCGACCCCGAAGCCCTCCGGCGGCTCGGCGATCTCCGCGGCCGCACGGGCGTAGGGCGAGAAGTCGGGGTAGCCGCGCTCGTCCACCCGCACCCCTCTCGGGTGACGGGCCGCCCGGACGGGGTCCGGGAAGTGCACGATCTGCCCGGCGTAGGCCGCGTTCGGCGGCGCGGCGTGTCCCCCGGCCTGGCGGCTGGGCGGTGCCCCCAGCCCGAGCCGACCTGTCGTCATGGCGGTTGCCCCCTGCGGCGTTCGGTACGGGCCGTGCCGGCCGGTTTCGGCCGGTGCGCCCCGTATCTCCTGTACGGCCCTCTCCACACGTCGGCCGCGTGGATCGCGGTGCCGACAGCCTATGCGGTACGCCCGCACCGGTCACCGGGCGCCGGTCAGCCGCCCTCCGCTTCCGTGACCAGCCGTCACGGCACCGTGACTGCCCGCCCAAACCCGGGCGTGTCGCGCCGCCCCAGCTTCCGCACCAGCCACGCGATTTGGCACTCTGTGTCGTCCGGGGGGATGCTCGGGAGGGGATGATGATCATGAACGGGACGCAGACGGGACCACACGCGGCACCGCACGCCGCCGCCTCCGGCGACCCCCGCGTCGGCTGGAGCGCCGCCGAGACCGCGGCCGCGCCCGTCCTGCGCCACCGCCGCGACGGCATACTCCCCACCGTCGCCGCCGCCCTCTCCGTCCGCGGCGCCACCCTCACCGGCACCGCCGCGCGGGGTGACCAGGCGCCCGAACTGCACCCGCTGGTCCAGGACTTCCTGGACACCCTCACCAGCGCCCAGCGCGACCGCTACACCGGCCGCTGCGCCGAGACCATCCTCATCTCCCGGCACATCGCCGCGGCCGACGCCGCCCGTTCCAAGCGGGCCGCCCGCAAGCCGATGACCAACGGCGAGGCCCGCAGGGCCCTCAAGCAGGCCAAGCTCACCGCCCGTCGCATCCGCGAAGACGGCGATCCCCTGCACGGCAGCTTCGCCGCGCCGTGCCGTGCCTGCGCCGCCCTCAGCGCCCACTTCGGCGTCCGCGTCGTCGACCCGGCGGCGGAGGGCTGATCCCACCCCCCACGCACGACACCGGTTCCTCTACGAACGAAGGGCAGATGCACCCCGACCGCACCTCGACCACGCGCTTTCCCGTACCCGTCGACGCCGCGTTGCGCGCCGCCGGCTGGCAGCCCGGGCGCTGGGACATAAAGCAGGCCGAGTACTGGGCCGACACGCTGCGCGACCACGTGTCCCCGGCGGGCCACCGGCACGCCGTCTTCCCGGCCGCCGTGGAGGCCTGGGCGGAGTTCGGCGGACTGCACCTCACGCCGACCGGGCCGGGCCGGCAGGTCGCGCCCACCGCGGTGCACCTCGACCCGTTGCACGGCCTGCACATGGCCCGCACCCTCGGCGATCTCGGCCGCGCCCTGGGCACCGAGGTCTGCCCGCTCGGCGCCGAGACCGACAGCCAGGCGCTACTGGCCATCGACACCGAGGGCCGCGTCTACGTCCTCGACCACACCGGCGACTGGTACCTGGGCCCGGACATCGACCAGGCCCTGTCCGGCCTCGTCTCAGGCATCGAACCGGTCCGGCTCACGGCAGGCTGACCCCCCGAAACCCGCCACGAACCCCGGCGACTCAACCGCCACGATCCCCGGCGGCCGAACCCTCGCGCACCCCGGCGACTCAACCCGCCGCGGGCCCCAGCGGCCAAACCCTCGCGGACCGACCCCAGTCACCAAACCGCTGCAGACGCCAACCGCCAAAACCTCGCAAACCCCGGCAGCTCAACCGCCGCGCACCCAGCCGCCGAACGCACGACCGAGCCCGGCCGCCAAACCGCCGCAGATCCCGGCCACCAAGCCCTCGCGCACCCCGGCGACTCAACCGCCGCACACCCCAGCCACCAAGCCCTCGCGGACCGACCCCAGTCACCAAACCGCCGCAGATCCCAGCGCCCAAACCGCGCCGCACATCCCGCCGCCAAACCGCCGCACACCCCAGCCGCCAAACTCACGACCGAGCCCAGCCGCCAAACCGCGCCGCACACCCCAGCGACCAAACCGAGCCGCACACCCCAGCAACCACACCGCGCCGCAGACCCCAGCGCCCAAACCGCACCGCACACCCCAGCGACCAAACCGAGCCGCACACCCCAGCAACCGCACCGCGCCGCACACCCCAGCGGTCGCACCCCGTCGCAGACCCCCGGTGCTAAGCCGCCGGGATTACCGCCGACACCCGGAATCCCCCCGCGTCCGTCGGGCCCGAGACGAACACGCCGCCCAGGGCCACGACGCGCTCCTTCATGCCGAGCAGGCCGTTGCCGCCGGACGGGAGGCGGGCCGAGGACGCCGAGGACAGTTCCGGTGGCGGCTCGTTCTCGACCTGCATGGCGATCTCGGAGACCCGGTGGGCGAGGCGTACGTGCGTCTTCGCACCGGCCGCGTGCTTGTGGACGTTGGTCAGCGCCTCCTGCACGACGCGGTAGGCGGTCTGCTCGATCTCGGCGGCGTACCCCCGGGTCTCGCCCTCGACCGACAGGTCGACGACCATGCCCGCGGCGGCCGACTGGCCGATCAGCTCCTCCAGTTCGGACAGGCAGGGCCCGTCCCCCTCGTCGGCGGCCTTCTCGGCGGCGACGGCCGCGGCCACCCCCACCGAGACCAGCGGCAGCGCGTGCTCGCGCCGTGCCCCGCCCCCGCTGCGCAGGACGCCGAGCATCTCGCGCAGCTCGGTCAGCGCCTGCCGGCCCATGTCCCCCACGAGCGCCGCGTTCCTGACGGCCTTCTCGGGGTCCTTGCGGGCGACCGCCTGCAGCGCGGCGGCGTGCACGACCATCAGGCTCACCCGGTGGGCGACCACGTCGTGCATCTCGCGCGCGATCCGGGTCCGTTCCTCGTTCCTCGCCCACTCGGCGCGCTCCTCGGCGCGTTCGGCGAGCAGCTGCAACTCCCGTTCCAGGCTGTCCGCGCGCTCGCGCAGGCTCTCCATCAGGCGGCGCCGGGCGCCCACGTACAGGCCGAGCAGCAGCGGCGGCGCGGTCATCCCGATCGCGGTCGTGATCGCCGCGAACGGCACGAACCAGTCGCCGAGTTTCCAGTCGCCGTGCGCCATGTCCTGCCGGACCCGCACGAACATCACGATGAGCATGCCGACCAGCGACATCCCGGCCAGCGAGCCGATGATCCGGCGCGGCAGCTCGGAGGCGGCCAGCGTGTAGAGACCGACGATGCCCATCAGGTAGCCCATCTGGGCCGGGGTGATGGCGATGGAGACGAGGACGACGGCTATCGGCCATTTACGGCGGAACAGCAGCGCCGACCCGGCGAGGACGCCGAAAATGATGCCCGCGGCCACCGGGACCCCCGCGTCCCGCGCGAACCGGATCCCCTCGAACGCACACTCCAGCGCCGACGCCGTCGCCAGTGCGACGTCGAGCACGGCACTGCGCCACCTCGCCCACCACCACGGCCCGCCCAGGGCCGCGGCGTGGTCTTCCCCCGTCGTGGTCATGCCTCCAGCCTACGGGCGCCCGGGCCGACTTTTCCGGCGAGTTTCCGCGACTGGCCTACACCACACTCCGTAACCGAACAGAAGCGAAACCGCCCGATATGACCCAAGGGGCCACAACCCCGGACCGGTTGCCCACCGGCACCGTCGCATCGAGGGCGTCCGGTACGGCATAGTGGAGTCCGCGCGCGGGGCCGATCAACGACGCCGAGCGCGGTACAGGAGCCATCCCGGATCGTCTAAGGGCAGGACAAACGGTTTTGGTCCGTTGAATGAGGGTTCGAATCCTTCTCCGGGAGCGCGCACGGGGTGGGCCCTGACAGTTCTGTCAGGGCCCACTCCCATGTCCCTCACGAAACGCCCCGGTATCCTGCGGTTGTCCCCAACCCGTCCACAGCCGAAGGGCAACCCCGTGAGCGCCATTCGCCCGGCAGCCGTCGTCGTTCTCGCAGCGGGTGAGGGCACCCGTATGAAGTCGGCCACACCCAAGGTCCTGCACCGGATCTGCGGCCGCAGCCTGGTGGGCCATGTGCTCGCCGCCGCCCGTGAGTTGGAGCCCGAGAACCTCGTCGTGGTCGTCGGGCACGCGCGCGAGAAGGTCACCGCGCACCTGGGCGAGATCGACCCGGCCGTGCGCACGGCGGTGCAGGCCGAGCAGAACGGCACCGGGCACGCCGTACGCATCGCCCTGGACGAGCTCGGCGGTCTTGTCGACGGCACCGTGGTCGTCGTCTGCGGCGACACCCCCCTGCTGACCGGCGACACCCTGCGCGCCCTGGCCGCCACCCACGCCTCGGACGGCAACGCCGTCACCGTGCTGACCGCCGAGGTGCCGGACGCGACCGGCTACGGGCGGATCGTGCGGGACGACAGCGGCGCGGTCACGGAGATCGTCGAGCACAAGGACGCGAGCGAGACGCAGCGCGCGATCCGGGAGATCAACTCGGGTGTCTTCGCCTTCGACGGGCAGCTGCTCGCCGACGCGCTGAAGAAGGTGCGCACGGACAACAGCCAGGGCGAGGAGTACCTCACCGACGTGCTCGGCATCCTGCGCGAGGCCGGGCACCGGGTCGGCGCCTCGGTCGCCGGCGACCACCGCGAGATCGCCGGGATCAACAACCGCGTCCAGCTCTCCGAGGCCCGCCGGATCCTCAACGACCGCCTGCTGACCCGGGCCATGCTCGCCGGCGTGACCGTCGTGGACCCGGCCACCACCTGGGTCGACGTCACCGTCACCTTCGAGCAGGACGTCACCGTCCACCCCGGCACCGAGCTGCACGGCGCCACGCACCTCGCGGAGGGCGCCGAGGTCGGCCCCAACAGCCGGCTGACCGACACCCGGGTCGGCGCGGGCGCCCGGGTCGACAACACCGTCTCCGACAGCGCCGAGATCGGCCCGCAGGCCACCGTCGGCCCCTACGCCTACCTGCGCCCCGGCACCCGCCTGGGCGCCAAGGGCAAGATCGGCACGTACGTCGAGACCAAGAACGCCTCGATCGGCGAGGGCACCAAGGTGCCGCACCTGTCCTACGTCGGCGACGCGACCATCGGCGAGTACACCAACATCGGCGCCGCCAGCGTGTTCGTGAACTACGACGGGCAGGACAAGCACCACACCACCGTCGGGTCGCACTGCCGGACCGGGTCGGACAATATGTTTGTGGCGCCTGTCACGGTCGGGGACGGCGCGTACACCGCGGCGGGCTCGGTGATCACCAAGGACGTGCCGCCCGGTTCCCTCGCCGTGGCCCGTGGTCAGCAGCGGAATATCGAGGGTTGGGTGGCCCGCAAGCGTCCCGGCAGCGCCGCGGCGAAGGCGGCCGAGGCGGCCTCCCGCCAGGAGGAAGGCGAGGGCTGACCGGAAACGGGCGCGTCAAACAGGGCGTACCGTGATAAGCGCGCATGCGCAGCCCCACCAGCTGAGACACCTCTGAGGAGACAGTCTGTGACCGGGATCAAGACGACCGGCGAGAAGAAGCTGATGTTCTTCTCCGGCCGCGCCCACCCCGAGCTTGCCGAGGAGGTCGCCCAGCAGCTGGGTGTCGGGGTCGTCCCGACGAAGGCCTTCGACTTCGCCAACGGCGAGATCTACGTCCGCTACCAGGAGTCGGCGCGCGGCGCGGACTGCTTCGTGATCCAGAGCCACACGGCTCCGATCAACCAGTGGATCATGGAGCAGCTGATCATGATCGACGCCCTGAAGCGCGCGTCTGCCCGCTCCATCACGGTCATCGTGCCCTTCTACGGTTACGCGCGGCAGGACAAGAAGCACCGCGGCCGTGAACCGATCTCGGCGCGCCTGATCGCCGACCTGATGAAGACGGCGGGCGCGGACCGGCTGCTCACCGTCGACCTGCACACGGACCAGATCCAGGGCTTCTTCGACGGCCCGGTGGACCACCTCTTCGCCCTCCCCCTGCTCGCGGACTACGTCGGCGAGAAGATCGACCGCGACAAGCTGACCGTCGTCTCCCCGGACGCCGGCCGGGTGCGCGTGGCCGACCGCTGGTGCGACCGGCTGGGCGCGCCGCTGGCCATCGTGCACAAGCGGCGCGACAAGGACGTGGCGAACCAGGTGACCGTCCACGAGGTCGTGGGCGAGGTCAAGGGCCGGGTGTGCGTGCTGGTCGACGACATGATCGACACCGGCGGCACCATCTGCGCCGCCGCGGACGCGCTGTTCGCGCACGGCGCGGAGGACGTCATCGTCACCGCCACGCACGGTGTGCTCTCCGGCCCCGCCGCGGACCGGCTGAAGAACTCCCCCGTCAGCGAGTTCGTCTTCACCAACACGCTGCCGACGCCGGGCGAGCTCAGCCGCGACCTGGACAAGATCAAGGTCCTGTCGATCGCCCCGACGATCGCGAGCGCGGTGCGCGAGGTGTTCGAGGACGGCTCGGTGACGAGCCTGTTCGACGAGCAGTAGAGATCGTTTTGGGTACGGCCTCCCTCTCCGAGTAAACTGCCCGAGTTGCTCGGCGAGGGAGGCCGTACCCGTTTCGGGAGTACGGCGGTCCGTAATCGACGCGCTCTTCGTAGCAGGCCGTTCGTGGCCGGGTGACCACGTCCGTATCCACCTCTACGAGGAGTGATCATGTCCGAGGTGAAGCTCACCGCCGAGACGCGCACCGAGTTCGGCAAGGGTGCCGCCCGCCGTATCCGCCGTGACAACAAGGTCCCCGGTGTCCTGTACGGCCACGGTTCCGACCCGCTGCACCTGACCCTCCCGGGCCACGACCTGCTGCTCGCGCTGCGCACGCCGAACGTCCTGATCTCCCTGGACATCGACGGCAAGTCGACCGAGCTGGCGATCCCGAAGGCCGTTCAGCGCGACGCCATCAAGGGCTTCCTGGAGCACGTCGACCTGCTGCTGGTCAAGCGCGGCGAGAAGGTCACGGTCGAGATCCCGGTCCACACCGAGGGCGAGCTGGCCCCGGGCGGCAACCTGCTGGAGCACGTCCTGAACGCGCTGCCGGTCGAGGCCGAGGCCACCCACATCCCCGAGTCCGTCACCGTCTCCGTCGAGGGCCTGGAGGCCGGCGCCTCCGTCCTGGCGAAGGACATCACCCTGCCGTCCGGCACCACGCTGGCCGTCGAGGAGGACGCCGTCGTCCTGCAGGTCCTGGCCGCGCAGGCCGAGGAGGGCGCCGAGGGCGAGGAGTCCGAGGGCGAAGAGGCCGCCGAGGCCTGATCGCGCCTGGCGGTATAGCCTTCAGCCGCCGCTTCCCCCTGGGGAGCGGCGGCTGTTGCACGTGAGGAGAGACCGACGTGACCACCCCCGCGAACGCCCCCTGGCTGATCGTCGGCCTCGGCAATCCCGGACCCGAGTACGCCATGAACCGGCACAACGTCGGGTTCATGGTGGCCGACCTGCTGGCCGACCGGATCGGCGGCAGGTTCAAGCGGGCCGGCAAGGCGCAGGCGCAGGTCGTGGAGGGGCGGATCGGGCCGCCCGGGCCGCTGAACCGGCGGGTGATCCTGGCCAAGCCGATGTCGTACATGAACCTGTCCGGCGGGCCGGTGAACGCGCTCAAGGACTTCTACAAGGTGCCGGTGGCGCACATCGTCGCGGTCCACGACGAGCTGGACATCGACTACGGCACCCTGCGGCTGAAGCTCGGTGGCGGCGACAACGGCCACAACGGGCTGAAGTCGATGACGAAGGCGTTCGGCGCCGACTACCACCGGGTGCGCTTCGGCATCGGGCGGCCTCCGGGCCGTATGCAGGTCGCCGACTTCGTTCTGAAGGACTTCTCCTCCGCCGAGCGCAAGGAGCTGGACTACTTCGTCGACCGGGCCGCGGACGCGGTGGAGTGCCTGGTGATCGAGGGCCTGGAGCGGGCGCAAAGCACGTACAACTCCTGACTTGTCGCCCGCCGGACTCCGGCCGAGTTGACCCCGCGTGCAGGCATGGCCAATGATCCCGGCCATGCCTGCCTCCGCCCTCTCCTCCCGTCGCGCCCCGGCCGCCGTGCTGCGGTTCGGGCGGCTGGCGGCGATGGGGACGGTCGCCGCGCTGATCCTGATCGCGGGCGTGTGGGCGTCCTGGGGAACGGCCCCGTACGTGATGCTCACCAAGGGGCGCGAGCGCGGCACGGTCACGGTGACGCGCTGCGGCGACGACACCTGCACCGGCCCCTACACGCCGGTCTCGGCGGGGTCGCAGAGGCGTGCGCGGGTCGTCCTCGACGAGACGGTCGGCGTGCGCGAGGGCCACTCGTACGCGGTGATCGTGCGGCCGGGCACGGACGAGGTGGTGCGGTCGGGGCCGGCGGGGGTGCTGTACGCGTGGGCGCCGCTGGCCGGGGCGCTGCTGCTGGCCTCGGTGGTGGTGGCCGGCGGGCTGCGGCGGACGCGGCCGGCGTGGGCCATGGCGGGGCTGGGACTGGTGTTGCTGACGGCTGCGAGTGTGACGCTCTGAGCCTCCCGTGCGTTGTTCGTAGTGTGGAGGTTTCCGAGTGTTGCCTGTTCGTGATTGACCTTTGGTCAGTCCCGGCTGGATGCTGAGCCGCCCCCTCCACATCTTCCCGCCCGTAACTCGAAGATGGACTTGCCCATGCGTACCCTCTCCCGCGCCGGCGCCCTGTCCGCCGTCGCCGCGGCCGCGGTGCTCTGCGTCCCCGCCGCCGCCCACGCCACGGCCCCCGGTGACAACGGGACCGTGAAGATCCACGACGCCACGACCGGCCAGGAGCTGCGTCGCAACGAGCCGCACGTGTGCAGCTTCTACCTGGACGCCTTCGGCTTCGACGGCCTCCAGGAGGTCGACTGGCACATCGAGGCCTGGGCCCCCACGGCCGACACCAAGGGCGAGACGGTGAAGTCCGGCGCCATCACCCTCGACGGCTCCGGCGACGGCCGTACCGAGGCCATGACGCTGCCCGACGGCCACTACAAGCTGTTCTGGAACTTCGACGGCGAGAAGGGCGCGGCCAAGCACAAGGTGTTCTGGACCGACTGCGAGAGCTCGGCCGGGGGCGGCTCCACGCCGTCGTCGTCCGCGTCCGCCTCCGCGTCCGCCTCGGCGTCCTCCTCCGCCTCGCCGTCGGCCGGCTCCTCCGCCGCGCCGAGCGCGTCCTCCTCCGAGGGCGGCGCCGTCTCCGCGTCCTCCTCGCCGTCCGCCCAGGGCGGCAGCACGGGCGACCTCGCCGAGACGGGCAACAGCGCGCCGGTCGGTCTGCTCGGCGGCCTCGCGGCGGCGCTGGTCGCGGCCGGCGGCTACCTGGTGGCCCGGCGGCGCCGGGCCTGACGCGGCCCCGGAAGCACCCGGGAAACAGCGGTGCCCCCGAGCCTCGGGCTCGGGGGCACCGTCGTGTGCGGTGGCGTCAGCCGGTGTTGCGCAGGCCCGCGGCCACGCCGTTGACCGTCAGCAGCAGGGCGCGGGAGAGCAGCGGGTCGGGCTCCTCGCCGGCGGCCACGGCGTCGCGCTGGCGCTTGAGCAGGGCGACCTGGAGGTAGGAGATCGGGTCGAGGTAGGCGTCGCGGATGCTGAACGTCTGCTTCAGCACCGGCTGCGCGTCGAGCAGTTCCTTCTCGCCGGTCACCCGCAGCACCTCGCGCACCGTCAGCTCGTGCTCGGCGCGGATGGTGTCGAAGACGTGCTTGAGCTCGTCCGGCACGAGCGTGTCGACGTAGTGCGCGGCGATGCGCAGGTCGGTCTTGGCGAGCGTCATCTCGACGTTGGAGATGAAGTTGCGGAAGAAGTGCCACTGCTCGTGCATCTCGTCGAGCACGGTGTCCAGGCCCGCCTCGCGCAGCGCCTTCAGGCCGGAGCCGACGCCGAACCAGCCGGGGACGATCTGCCGGGACTGGGTCCAGCCGAAGACCCACGGGATGGCGCGCAGGCCGTCGAGCGAGACGCCGGAGCCGGGGCGGCGGGAGGGCCGGGAGCCCAGGTGCAGCTCGGCGAGCTGGTCCACCGGCGTCGACGCGAGGAAGTACGTCGGCAGGTCCGGGTCCTCGACGAGGGCGCGGTAGGCGGCGTGCGCGGCGTCGGAGACGACGTCCATGGCGGCGTCCCAGCGGGCGAGGGCCTCGTCGGACTGGCGGGGGGCGGTGTGCAGGGCGGATGCCTGCAGGGTGGCCGCGACCGTCAGCTCCAGGTTCTCCCTGGCCAGCGAGGGGATGAGGTACTTGTCGGAGATGACCTCGCCCTGCTCGGTGACCTTGATCTCGCCCTCCAGGGTGCCCCAGGGCTGGGCGAGGATCGCGTCGTGCGAGGGGCCGCCGCCCCGGCCGACGGTGCCGCCGCGGCCGTGAAAGAGGCGCAGGCGTACGCCGTAGCGGTGGGCGACGTCGCGCAGCCGGCGCTGCGCGCGGTGGATCTCCCACTGCGAGGTGGTGATGCCGCCGAACTTGGAGGAGTCGGAGTAGCCGAGCATGACCTCCTGGACGTCCCCGCGCAGCGCCACCAGGCGGCGGTAGGACGGGTCGGAGAGCATGTCCTCCAGGATGGTGTCGGCGGCCTTGAGCTCGTCGGTGGTCTCCAGCAGCGGCACGATGCCGATCTTCGCCCACCCGGCGTGCAGGTCGATGAGGCCGGCCTCGCGGGCGAGGACGGCGGCGGCGAAGACGTCGTCGGCGCCCTGGCACATGGAGATGATGTACGACTCGACGACCTCGGGCCCGAAGACCTCCAGGGCCCGCTTGACCGTCTCGAACACGCCGAGGGTCTTCGCGCCGGCCGCGTCCACCGGGGCCGGGGTCGGGGCGAGCGGGCGGCGGGACCTGAGCTCCTTGGCGAGCAGTCTGGCCCGGTACTCGCGGGGCATGTCGGCGTAGCGCCAGGACTCCTCGCCCAGGCGGTCGAAGAGCTGGCCGAGGGCGTGGTGGTGGGCGTCCGCGTGCTCGCGTACGTCCATGGTGGCCAGCTGCAGGCCGAAGGCGGCCAGCGTGCGGATGGTGCGGTTCATCCGGCCGTCGGCGAACAGCGCGCCGCGGTGCTCGCGCAGGGAGGTCTGGATGAGGGTGAGGTCCTTCAGCAGCTCGCTGGTGCCGAGGTAGTCGCGGCCGTCCTCGTGCGGGGTGCCCTTGGCCAGGCGCTGCTTGGTGTTCTCCAGCTTCTGCCGGATGCAGGTGGCCTTGAGCCGGTAGGGCTCCTCGGCGTTGAGGCGCTTGTAGCGGGGGCTGATCTCGGGCAGCCGGTCCAGGTCGGCCTGGAGCGAGTCGAGGAGCTCCTGGGTGGCACCCGTGTAGCGGATGGAGTTGGACAAGAAGCCTCTGAGCTCGTCGATCATCTCCAGCGCGTCGTTGATGCCGTGCTCGTGCTGGAGGATCAGGACGTCCCAGGTGACCTGCGGGGTGACGTTCGGGTTGCCGTCGCGGTCGCCGCCGATCCAGGTGCCGAAGGTGACCGGGCGGGTGTCGTCGGGGAGCCGGACGCCGACGCGCTCCAGCTCGGCCGTCAGGTCCTCCAGGACGTCGCCGACGGCGCCGGCGTGCAGTTCGTCCAGGTAGTAGATGGCGTTGCGGGCCTCGTCGGCGGGCTCGGGGCGGACCACGCGCAGCTCGTCGGTCTGCCAGACCAGGTCGATGTTCTCCGCCAGCCGGGTGTCGTGGCGGCGCCGGTCCGCCTCGATGACCGGGGTCTCCAGCAGCTCGGCGATCCGGCGCAGCTTGTTGAGCACCGAGCGGCGCGCGGCCTCGGTCGGGTGCGCGGTGAAGACCGGGCGGACGTTGAGGTTGGCGACCGTCTGGCGCAGGTGCTCGGGGTCGGCGTCCTTGAGCCGGTCGGCGGTGCGGGCCAGCAGACCGCCCTCGGCGGCGCGCCGGGCGCGCAGCTCGCGGCCGCGGTGCACCTGCTCGGTGACGTTGGCGAGGTGGAAGTAGGTGGAGAAGGCGCGCACCAGCTTGGCCGCCGTCTGCAGCTCGGTGCCGCGCAGCAGTTCGGCGGCGGCCTCTCCGTCCTCGCGGGTCAGCCGGCGGACCCTCTCGACGAGTTCGAGCAGCTCGGGTCCCTCCTGCCTCACGAGAGTCTCACCGAGCAGGTCACCGAGTCGCCGGATGTCGGCGCGCAGCTCGCTGCTGGTCGTCGTGGTCTGGTCGTCGGCACTGCTCACAGGTGCGGCTCCTTGCAGTGTTGAAGCTCATCTGGAGGGAACCCGGACGGCGGTCGGGCGGCTGGGCCGCATACGGGCCGGTCATCCGGGAAGAAAACAGAGCGGACCGCGCTGTCCGACCAAGACAAGGATAGGTGTCCGCCCGGACGCGCAGGCTGTGGGGCTCTTGCCGCCGAGCCGCGCACTGCCATACTTACGATGCCGTAGGTTACGGAACCGTAGGAAGCACGCCACGGCTTCCGTTCCGCGGCATCTCCTGAATCCAAGACCCCACAGGGGACACGCATGACCTCAAGCTCCGACGTGATCGAGGATCCTTCGAAAACGACCGTCGCCGCTCTCCCGCCCTCCGCGACCCTGGGCGGCGAGAAGAAGCGCTCCATCGAGCAGATCGCGCTCCTGCTCTTCATCGTCGTCCCGTTCCTGGCGCTCGTGGCCGCGGTTCCGCTGGCCTGGGGGTGGGGCGTGAGCTGGCTCGACCTCGGCCTGCTGGTGTTCTTCTACTACCTGGGCTGCCACGGCATCACGATCGGCTTCCACCGCTACTTCACCCACGGCTCCTTCAAGGCCAAACGGCCCCTCAGGATCGCCCTGGCGATCGCCGGCTCGATGGCCGTCGAGGGCCCGATCGTGCGGTGGGTCGCCGACCACCGCAAGCACCACAAGTTCTCGGACGCGGAGGGCGACCCGCACTCTCCGTGGCGTTTCGGCGAGACGCTCCCGGCCCTGATGAAGGGCCTGTGGTGGGCGCACATCGGCTGGATGTTCGACGAGGAGCAGACACCGCAGGACAAGTACGCGCCGGATTTGATCAAGGACCCGGCGATCCGCCGGATCTCCCGGCAGTTCGTCTACTGGACGATCCTGTCGCTGGCCCTGCCCGCCGTGATCGGCGGTCTGGTCACCATGTCCTGGTGGGGTGCGTTCACCGGGTTCTTCTGGGGGTCCCTCGTCCGGGTGGCTCTGCTGCACCACGTGACCTGGTCGATCAACTCGATCTGCCACGCGGTGGGCAAGCGTCCCTTCAAGTCGCGGGACCGCTCGGGCAACGTGTGGTGGCTGGCGGTGCTCTCCTGCGGTGAGTCCTGGCACAACCTGCACCACGCCGACCCGACCTCCGCGCGGCACGGTGTGGAGCGCTGGCAGGTCGACTCCAGCGCCCGCCTGATCCGCTGGTTCGAGGCGTTCGGCTGGGCGTACGACGTGCGCTGGCCGTCACGCTCGCGTATCGATTCGCGCCGGAACACCGGGGAAGACGGCTCTCGGCGCCGGAAGGAGACCGCCGAGGCGGCATGATTGACGCCGTGGCGACCGACTCCAGCAGCACCCCAGGCCCAGACAAGCAGCGGCGAGCGCGTCGCCCCCGGATGACCGGTGCCGAGCGCCGCCAGCAGCTGCTGGAGATCGGTCGCACCCTCTTCGCCGCGAAGGGCTTCGAGGGCACGTCGGTGGAGGAGATCGCGGCGAAGGCCGGGGTGTCCAAGCCGGTGGTCTACGAGCACTTCGGCGGCAAGGAGGGCCTGTACGCGGTGGTGGTGGACCGCGAGATGCGGCGGCTGCTGGACATGGTGACCGGCTCGCTGACCGCCGGTCACCCGCGCGAGCTGTGCGAGCAGGCCGCGTTCGCGCTGCTGGACTACATCGAGGAGTACACGGACGGCTTCCGCATCCTGGTCCGTGACTCGCCCATCCCGCAGTCGACGGGGTCCTTCGCCTCGCTGATCTCGGACATCGCCACCCAGGTGGAGGACATCCTGGGCCGCGAGTTCAAGAGCCGCGGCTTCGACCCCAAGCTCGCCCCGCTGTACGCGCAGGCGCTGGTCGGCATGGTGGCGCTGACCGGGCAGTGGTGGCTGGATGTGCGCCGCCCGAGGAAGGCGGAGGTCGCCGCCCACCTGGTGAACCTGGCCTGGCACGGGCTGGACGGGCTGGAGGCGAAGCCGCACCTGATAGGGCGCCGCAAGAGCTGACTCCCGCGGCGCCCCACAGACGTTCTTCCGGGCCGTTCAGTGCTTGAAGGCGTCCTTGGCCTTCTCCTTGGCCTGGCGGGCGTCGCCCTTGGACTGCTGGAGCCGGCCCTCGGCCTCCATGCTCTCGTTGCCGACAGCGCGGCCCACCGTCTCCTTGGCCTTGCCCTTGGCCTGTTCCTTCTTGCCCTTGGCCTTCTGTTCGCCTGCCATCAGAGATCACTCCCAGTAACACGGCACTTCGCTGTCGCCACGGCGGGTAACCCTCAGGGCCCGGGGCAAACGCCGTCCACCGGTTCCAGGAACTCCAGACGGTTGCCCACCGGGTCCTCGGAGTAGAAGCGCCGGTGGCCCGGGAGCTCCTCGTCCCAGACGACCTTCGCGCCCCGCGCCCGCAGCCGGTCGGCGTACGCCTCGATGCCGGTGACCCGCAGCCCCGGGTGCGCCTTCCGCGCGGGCCGGAAGTCCTGTTCGATGCCGAGGTGCAGCCGCACGGCCCCCGCCTGGAACCAGCACCCGCCGCGCGCCGCGAGCACCGGCGGCTTCGGCGTCTCGGTCATGCCGAGCACGTCGACGTAGTAGGCGCGCAGCACTTCCTCGGAGCCGGCCGGGGCGGCGAGCTGGACGTGGTCGACGGCGGCGAGCATCAGCCCTCCTTGCGGGCGACGGCGAAGATGCGGCGGAAGGGGAAGGGCGTGCCGTGGGCGGTGGCCGGATAGGCCGCGCGCAGGGCCGCCCGGTACGCGGCGACGAACTCCTCCCGCGCCTCGGGATCGTCGGCGAGGGCGGTCAGGACCGGCCGCAGCCCGGTGCCCTTGACCCAGTCCAGCACCGGGTCCTCACCGGTGAGGAGATGGATGTACGTGGTCTCCCAGACGTCCGCCGTGCAGCCGAGGCCGGCCAGCCGCTCCAGGTAGGCCTCCGGCGCGAGCACGGCGTCGTCGTGGCGGAGGGTGTCGGCGAGGCGGTCGCGCCAGCGGGGGGAGGCGGCGAGCTCGCGCATCAGGACGTGGCTGGGGGAGGAGAAGTTGCCGGGGACCTGGAAGGCGAGGACCCCGCCGGGCACGAGTCCCGCGATCCACTCCCCGAACCGGTCGGCGTGCCCCGGCACCCACTGGAGGGTGGCGTTGCTGACGATCAGGTCGTACGGCTGCGGGGGCGTCCAGGTGCCGACGTCGGCGTAGGAGAAGTCGATGCGTCCGCCGCCGGGCGTGGCGCCCTCGTACTCCGCGAGCGCCTTGTCGAGCATCTCGGGCGAGTTGTCGTAGCCGGTGATCCGGGCGGTGGGCCAGCGGTCGGCGAGCAGGGCGGTGACGTTGCCGGGACCGCAGCCGAGGTCGGCGACGGCCGGGGCGGCGGAGGGGAGGTCGGGGACGCGGGCGAGCAGGTCGGTGAAGGGCCGGGCGCGGTGGCCGGCGTGGCGGAGGTATTGGGCGGGGTCCCAGGCAGGAGTGCTCATGCCCGTTACTTTCCCGCGCCGCATCTCTCGACGTCAAGAGACTTGATATCAAGAGACTTCACGTCGACACAACCACTACACTGATCGCCATGGAGGACGAGGTCGATCGGCTGGTCGCAGCGTGGCGCCGGGAGCGCCCGGACCTCGACGTGGAGCCGCTGGAGGTGCTCAGCCGGGTGAGCAGGCTGGCCCGGCACCTGGACCGGGCCCGCCGGCTGGCCTTCGCCGAGCACAGCCTGGAGCCCTGGGAGTTCGACGTGCTGACCGCGCTGCGGCGCGCGGGGACGCCGTACCAGCTCTCCCCCGGTCAGCTCCTGACGCAGACCCTGGTCACCTCGGGCACGATGACCAACCGCATCGACCGCCTGGCGAAGAAGGGCCTGGTGGAGCGGCTGCCCGACCCGAGCGACCGGCGCGGGGTGCTGGTGCGGCTGACCGACGAGGGCCGGGACCGCGCGGACCAGGCCCTGGCGGGGCTGCTGGAGCAGGAGCGCGCGATCCTCGCGGAGCTCTCCCGCGCCCAGCGCGGTGAACTGGCGGGGTTGCTACGCCAGCTGACCGCCCCGTTCGACAACATCCCCGGCTAGGTCGACGGGACCGACGCCGGCCCGGCGGGCGAGCGCGACGGCGGCCAGGGTGCTGTGCACACCGAGCTTGCCGAGGACGTTCTGCATGTGCGTGCGCACGGTGTGCGGCGACAGGAACAGCCGCTCGGCGACGGCCTTGCGGCCGAGCCCGGCGACCATGCAGCGCAGCACCTCCCGCTCCCTCGGCGTGAGGGACTCCACCAGCCGCTCGCTCTCCGTGCGGTGCTTGCGCGCGGCCGTGAGCTCGCGCAGGACGCCGGTGAGCAGGGCGGGCGGAAGGTGGGTCTCGTCGCGCAGCACGCCCCGGATCACCGTGAGCAGCCGGGACAGCGAGCAGTCCTTGGCGACCCACCCGGAGGCGCCGGCCTGCAGGGCGAGCGCGGCCCGCCGGGGATCGTCCTTCTCGGCGAGGACGACGATGCGTACCCCGGGCTGCGCCGTGCGCACCCCGGCCACCAGCGAGATCCCGTCGACGAGGCCGTCCTCGCCGCTGTCGTGCAGCGGCACGGCGGGCCGTACGCCGGGCAGGTTGCCGCCCAGGTCGGCGTCGACGAGCAGCACGTCGAAGCGGCGCCCCTCGGCCGCCGCGCGCTCCAGGCTGCGCAGCGCGGCGGGACCGCTGCCCGCGGCGGAGACGTCGACGTCGGGCTCGGCGGCCAGGGCGGCGGCGAGCGACTCGGCGAAGATGCGATGGTCGTCGACGACCAGGACTCGGATGCGAACCACGAAACCCCCTTCCCCAAGCTCTCTCGAAGAGCAGGGGATTCATCGTCGGGAGACGACACGGGCGCAGGTACGGCGCCCGAAGCGCGACGGCCGCACGTCCGCCGCCGTGCGTGCCAGAACTGTTACCCCCACTTCGGGCGTCGTACCCGACTTGTCTCGCCCCCTGATCAGCACCGGCCCCCACCGGCGCTGTTCATCAGGGTACGGCCGGGCGCCGGGAGCGGAAGGTTATTTGCAGAACTGGCCGTCCGACGCGTTTATCGTGAGCCGCATGTTCCGTCTGGAGACAGAAGTCGACAAAGCCCGGCGCGATCTTCTCCGAACCCGGCTGCTGGAGACCAACACGGCGGCCTCGCCGGTGCTGCGCGCGCTGCGCGGCACCCCGGATGAACGCGAACTTCCGCTGCACGTGTGGGCGTTGGACGAGCGGGGCGAACTGGCCGGGGGGCTGGTGGGCCACACCTGGGCGACCTGGCTGCACGTCACCTATCTGTGGGTGGACGCCCGCCACCGGGGCACGGGCCTGGGCACGGGAATCCTCGCGGAGGCGGAACGCCTGGCGCGCGAGGAACGCGGCTGCGCGGCGGCACGTCTGGAGACCTGGGACTTCCAGGCGCCGGACTTCTACCGCAAGCAGGGCTACGAGGCGGTGTGCGTGATCCCCGGCTACCCGCCGGGGATCACGGAGTACACGATGATGAAGCGGTTCAGCTGAGCCGGCGCGCGCCCGCCGCCGGCACCGCCTCGAACACGCGCGGCGCGGTGAAGCCCGCGCTCGCGAAGGCCTCCTCGACCGCCTTGGTGAGGGTGTCCACGTCGGACGCCTCGGCCAGCACGATCGCCGAGCCGCCGAAGCCGCCGCCGGTCATCCGCGCGCCGAGGGCGCCGGCGGCCAGGGCCGTGTCGACGACCAGGTCCAGCTCGGGGCAGGAGATGCGGAAGTCGTCGCGCAGGGAGGCGTGGCCGGCCACCAGCACCGGGCCGATCGCCCGGGTGTCGCCCGCCTGAAGCAGGGAGACGACCCGCTCCACCCGCTCGTCCTCGGTGACGACGTGCCGCACCAGGCGTACGGCCTCCTCGTCGTCGCCGAGCCGGGCGAGGGCCTCCTCCAGCTCGCCGTACGGCACGTCCCGCAGCGCGTCGACGCCCAGCAGGGCGGCGCCCCGCTCGCAGCCCGCGCGGCGCTTGCCGTACTCGCCGTCGCTGTGGGCGTGCTTGACCCGGGTGTCGACCACCAGCAGGCGCATGCCCTCGGCGGCCAGGTCGAAGGGGATCTGCTGCTGGGAGAGGTCCCGGGTGTCCAGGAAGAGGGCGTGGCCCTCCTCGCAGCACGCGGAGGCCGTCTGGTCCATGATGCCGGTGGGGGCGCCCACGTAGACGTTCTCGGCGCGCTGGCACAGGCGGGCCAGCTGCCAGCGCTGCAGGCCCAGCTCGTACAGGTCGTTGAGCGCCAGCGCGATCACGACCTCCAGCGCGGCCGAGGAGGACAGGCCCGCGCCGGAGGGCACCGTCGAGGCGAGGTGGACGTCGGCGCCGGTGACCGGGTGGCCGGCCTCCCGCAGGGCCCAGACCACGCCCGCCGGGTACGCCGTCCAGTTCCGGTCGGTCTCCGGGGCCAGGTCGTCCAGGCGCAGCTCCGCGACCCCGCCCTCGACGTCCGCCGAGTGCAGGCGCAGCACGCCGTCCGTGCGGCGCGAGACGGCCGCCACCGCGGTGTGCGGCAGCGCGAAGGGCATCACGAAGCCGTCGTTGTAGTCGGTGTGCTCGCCGATCAGGTTGACGCGGCCCGGCGCCGACCAGACACCCTCGGGCTCGGTCCCGTACAGCTCCACGAAACCGGCCCGCACCTGCTGAGAGGCCACTACTGCTCCCTTGCGATGTTCTGCGCGAACTCCCACGCGTCCGCGACGATCCCCGCGAGGTCCGCGCGGGACGGGTTCCAGCCCAGCTTCTCGCGGGCGGTGGCCGCCGACGCCACCAGGGTCGCCGGGTCGCCGCCCCGGCGCGGGGCCACGACCTCGGGGATGGGGTGGCCGGTGACCCGGCGGACGGTCTCGATGACCTCGCGCACCGAGAAGCCGTTGCCGTTGCCGAGGTTGCAGATCAGGTGCTCGCCGGGGACGGCGGCCCGCAGGGCCAGCAGATGGGCCTCGGCCAGGTCGGCGACGTGGATGTAGTCGCGCACGCAGGTGCCGTCCGGCGTCGGGTAGTCGTCGCCGTAGACGGAGATCGCCTCGCGCCGGCCCTGGGCGACCTGGAGGACGAGGGGGATCAGGTGCGACTCGGGGTCGTGCCGCTCGCCGCAGGCGCCGTACGCGCCGGCCACGTTGAAGTAGCGCAGGGAGACCGCGCCCAGGCCGTGGGCCGCCGCCTCGCCGGTGATCATGTGGTCGACGGCGAGCTTGGAGGCGCCGTAGGGGTTGGTCGGCCGGGTGGGGGCGGTCTCGACGATCGGGACCTGCTCCGGCTCGCCGTAGGTGGCCGCGGTGGAGGAGAAGACGAGCTTGCGGACGCCGGCCTCGCGCATCGCCGCGAGCAGCGCCATGGTGCCGCCGACGTTGTTGTCCCAGTACTTCTCGGGCTTGGCGACCGACTCGCCGACCTGGGAGAAGGCGGCGAAGTGCAGGACGGCGTCGAAGGAGGAGTCCAGCCACTTGGCGGCGTCGCGGATGTCGCCCTCGACGAAGGCGGCGCCGGACGGGACGCCCTCCCGGAAGCCGGTGGAGAGGTTGTCGAGGACGACGACCTCGTGGTCCGCCTCCAGCAGATGCTGGGCCACGACGCTGCCGACGTAACCCGCGCCGCCCGTCACCAGGTACTTCATGAACTCGCTACCTCTCGCAGTCGCTCGGCCGCGCGCTCCGGCGGCACGTCGTTGATGAACACGCTCATGCCGGACTCGGAACCCGCGAGGAACTTCAGCTTGCCGGAGGTCCGGCGGATGGTGAAAAGCTCGAGGTGGAGCGCGAAGTCGTCGCGGTTGACGCCGTCGAACTCCTCCAGCGCGCCGAACGGGGCCTGGTGCCAGGCCGCGATGTACGGCGTCGGAGGCTCACCCTCCCCGAAGATCCGGTCGAAGCGCCTCAACAGTTCCAGATAGACCTGGGGAAACTCTGTGCGCGCCGCCTCGTCGAGGCCCAGCAGGTCGGGCACGCGACGCTTGGGGTAGAGGTGGACCTCGTACGGCCAGTGCGCGGCGTAGGGCACGAAGGCCACCCAGTGTTCACCCTCCAGGACGACCCGCTCGTCGGCCAGTTCCCGCTCCAGGACGGCGTCGAAGAGGTTCTCCCCGCCGGTCGCCTCCTTGTGCTGGGCCAGTTGGCGCAGCATCAGCGCGGTGCGAGGGGTGGTGAAGGGGTAGGCGTAGATCTGGCCGTGCGGATGTCCGAGCGTCACACCGATCTCCGCGCCGCGGTTCTCGAAGCAGAACACCTGCTCCACGGAGGGGAGATGGGACAGCTCCGACGTCCGGTCCGTCCATGCCTCGAGGACCAGGGCGGCCTGCTCCTCGGTGAGGTCGGCGAAGGACGCGTTGTGGTCGGAGGTGAAGCAGACGACCTCGCACCGGCCCGAGTCGCCGGCCAGGGAGGGGAAACGGTTCTCGAAGACCACGACGTCGTACGACGAGTCCGGGATCTCGCTGAGCCGCCCGTCCCGCGAGGGGCACAGCGGGCACTCGTCGGCCGGCGGGTGGTAGGTGCGCCCCTGGCGGTGCGAGGCGACGGCGATCGAGTCGCCGAGCAGCGGGTCGCGCCGGATCTCGGAGGTGGTGACGGTCCGCTCCAGCGGGCGCTTGTCCACCGCGTCCCGCACGTTGTCGTCGCGCAGGTCGTAGTAGATCAACTCGCGACCGTCGGCCAGCCGGGTCGAGGTCTTCTTCACTGCGGACTCCCTATCCGAGCCACGTCATGCATCAAACAGAACCAAACACATTGGAACACAACCCCCCACAGTCGTCAACATCACAATCCAACAAAGAGCACCAACTGAAGTGTTCAATTGCTGAACACAGAGGCGTAGGTTCCGCTCTGGATCAGTTCACGCAACGAAGCGAGTACTCATGCAGACCCCCACAGATCTGGTCATCCCCCTCGCCGCCGAGCTTCGACTCCCCACGAACGGGCTCGACTACACGATCCTCGGCATCTACTTCGCCGTCGTCCTGGGCATCGGCTTCGCCGCCCGCCGCTCGGTGAAGACAAGCCTCGACTTCTTCCTCTCGGGACGCTCGCTGCCCGCCTGGATCACCGGCCTCGCCTTCATCTCGGCCAACCTGGCCGCCACCGAGATCCTCGGCATGGCCGCCAACAGCGCGCAGTACGGCGCGTACACCGTCCACTGGTACTGGATCGGCGCCATCCCGGCCATGGTCTTCCTCGGGCTGGTGATGATGCCCTTCTACTACGGCAGCAGGGTCCGCTCGGTCCCGGAGATGCTGCTGCTGCGCTTCGACAAGTGGGCGCACCTGCTCAGCTCCATCCTGTTCGCCGTGGCGGCCATCCTGATCGCCGGGGTCAACCTCTACGCTCTCGCGATCGTGGTCGAGGCCCTGCTGGGCTGGCCGAAGTGGGTGGCGATCGTGGTCGCCGGCGCCTTCGTGCTGGCGTACATCACGCTCGGCGGTCTGTCGTCCGCGATCTACAACGAGGTGCTGCAGTTCTTCGTGATCCTCGCGGCCCTGATCCCGATCGTCGTGCTGGGCCTGAAGAAGGTCGGCGGCTGGGGCGGTCTGACCGACAAGCTCACCGCGACCCACGGCTCGAACTTCACCACGGCCTGGGGCGGAACCGGCATCGGCAGCGCCAACCCACTGGGCGCCAACTGGCTGACCATCGTGCTCGGTCTGGGCTTCGTGCTGTCCTTCGGTTACTGGACCACCAACTTCGCCGAGGTGCAGCGCGCCCTGTCGGCGAAGAACCTCTCGGCGGGCCAGCGCACGCCGCTGATCGCCGCCTACCCGAAGATCTTCATCGTCTTCCTGGTGATGATCCCGGGGCTGGTGGCGGAGGCCCTGGTTCCGAAGATCGGCACGTCCGGCTACTACCTCCAGTACAACCACGCGATCCCGTACCTGATGAAGACGCTGCTGCCCAACGGTGTCCTCGGCATCGCGGTCACCGGTCTGCTCGCCGCGTTCATGGCGGGCATGGCCGCCAACGTCTCGTCCTTCAACACGGTGTTCACGAACGACATCTGGGGGCGGTACGTGGTCAAGGGCCGCGAGGACGAGTACTACGTCCGCTTCGGCCGGCTCATCACGGTGATCGGCGTGCTCGCCTCGATCGGCACGGCGTTCCTGGCGTCCACGTTCTCCAACATCATGAGCTACCTCCAGACGCTGTTCTCCTTCTTCAACGTGCCGATGTTCGTCGTCTTCATCATCGGCATGTTCTGGCGGCGGGCGTCCGCCAGGTCCGGCTTCTGGGGGCTGCTCGCCGGCACCGTGGCCGCGATGGTGAACTACTTCTGGATCTACAAGCAGGGCATCGTCGACATCCCCTCCGACCAGGGCGCCAACTTCGTCTCGGCGATGGTCGGCTTCGCCGCGGGCGCGGTGGTGATGGTCGCGGTCTCGCTGTTCACGGCGCCGAAGCCGGCCGCGGAACTCCAGGGCCTGGTCTACGGCACCCGCTCCCCCGGCATGTCCGAGCCGCCCGCGCCGGGCGACGAGGCGTGGTACCGCAGGCCGGCCCTGCTGGGCTGGGGCGCGGTGATCATCGCGGCCGCCTGCTACATCCCGTTCTCGTTCTAGCGGCATCCTGACAGGGAGTTTGGAAGACCATGAGTGAGCAGTCCGGATACTCCGGTTACTCCGAGAAGGACGTCCAGCGCGAGGTCGCCGAGCTGGAGGCCAAGTCCGCCACCGCGGCCCGCATCTTCGACCTGCGGCGCATCATCGGCGGCCTGTTCGTGCTCTACGGGCTCATCGTCGGGATCACCGGCCTGGTCGACGACCAGTCCGCGATCGACAAGGCGCAGGGCGTGAACATCAACCTGTGGACGGGGATCGGCATGCTGATCCTGGGCGTGTTCTTCCTCGTCTGGCTCTATCTGCGCCCCACTCCCCCGCCGACCCCCCACGTGGTCCCGGGGCCGGAGGGCGAGCCGGTCGTGCCGGAGGAGTGACGACAGCGGACGGGCGGGGCCGGGGGCTGCGAGGCTCCCGGCCCCGGGCCGTCGGCCGGTCCCGTGGGCCGGGGCTAGGCGGTCTCCGGGCCCGGGAGGTGGTCGGGGGGCGAGTGGGGGACCGGGCCCGCTCTGTCCAGCAGGCCCGTGCGGGCGGCGAGGGCGGCGGCCTCCAGGCGGGAGCCGACGCCCAGCTTCATCAGGACGCGCTGGACGTGGGTGCGGGCGGTGGAGGGCGCTATGCCCATGCCGGCGGCGATGAGGCGGGTGTCCTCACCGTCGGCGACCCGGACCAGGACCTCGACCTCGCGCGGAGTCAGCATCTGGAGCAGGCGCTGGCCCTCGTCGTCGGGCTGGGCGGCGGGGTTGAGGAGTTCACTGAAGGCCCCCTGGAGGAGCTGCGGGGCGACCGCGGCCTCGCCCGCCCGCGCCTTCATGATCGCCCGCTCGACCCCCTCGATGCGCTCGTCGTGCCGCACATAGCCGGAGGCTCCCGCGGCGAACGCCGCCGCGATGCCCCGCGGGCTCGGCACCGGTCCCAGCACCAGCACCGCCACCTGCGGACGCTCCCGCTTGATCTTCACCACCGGGTCGAATATGCCCGGCTCGGCCGGGGAGGCCGTCCCCAGCAGGCACACCTCGGGCGCACGCGTGATCACCAGCTCCGCCGCACCGGCGGCCGGTGCCGCCGCGGCCAGCACCCGGTGCCCCCGCAGCTTCAGCGCCGAGGCCAGCGCCTCGGCGAGCAGTCGGTGGTCGTCGACCACCATGAGCCGCACTCCCATCGAGCAACCCCCCAGTCCCCCCAGTGGATTCCCATGGATGCCGCACTATGGATGCCCACTGGTCCGCGCGGACAGGAGCCCCCTCCCGGCTCCCCCGCTCTTCATGCCCCCGGAAGCTACACGCTTGTTCGACGTTGCGCTCCCCCTACCGGTGAGATGTGCCCCGGATCGACGGAAATTCTGGCTTTCCGTGTTTTTCACCGGTTGTGAAGGCGTTTATTCGGTTCCGAACGCGATCGCCAGGTACTCCTTGTCGCTCGACGACGACGGCTTGTCCGCGTAGACCCCCGACATGTACAGGTGGCCCTGCGCGTAGAGGATCTCCGAGTAGTCCGGCGACATGCTGGACTCGGCGTCGCGCACGGACTCCGTCGACGGGTTCTCCAGCAGCTTGGTCTCCTTGAAGGAACCGCCGTCGATGCTGACGATCTGTCCGCCCTTGTCGTACGGCGGCCGCTTGTACGCGATCACGTTGCCGCCGTCCATCCGCAGCGGGGTGATGGTGTAGCCGTCGCCCGCGTCGGCCCGCTGGCCGGTCTGCTTGCCGGTGGCCAGGTCGAAGGCGACGACCTCGTTGGTCCGGCTGTACTCGGCGGTGCCGGAGTGCTCCTCGGTCGGCAGGTAGAGCCGGCCGTTGCCGACCGCGAGACCCGTGCAGTTCTCGATCCGGGAGATGTCGTCGCAGCGGGCCGCGTACTGCTTGCCCGGCGCCGAGATGCGGGTGAGCAGCTTGCCGGTCTTGTTGTCGATGGAGAAGAAGTCCGAGATGCCGCTGCCGTCGCCCGCGCTGTCGCCGACGTCGGCCGCCACGACCAGGGGGTTCGTCGAGACCACGGCCGCGTAGTCGATGCCCTGGGCCATCTTGTACTCCGAGATCACCTTGCCCGAGGCCGGGTCGATGGTCTGGATGTGCAGCTGGGGCGACTCGTAGGAGCCGCACTTGCGCACCGCGACCAGCTTCTCGCCGCCGCCGTACCCGGCGTCGTAGCAGGTGTCGGTCGACTTCGGGGCCCACAGCGACTTGCCGGTGAGGTCCCAGGCGGCGCCACCGCTGGTGCCGCCCGCGGCGACGGTGCTGCCGCTGACGGTGACGTTGTCGAAACTGATCGGCTGGTCACCGGACTTGACCGTCTTGGTCCACAGCTTCTTCCCGGCGGCCAGGTCGAGCGCGGCGACCTGGCTGCAGCCTGCAGAGCTGTTCTTCGGCGGCATCTTGGGCTGGAAGACGACGGCGGCCTTCTCGTCGTCGGTCATGGACTTGCTGACCGTGCACACCGGGCCCGGCAGGGAGATCGTCCAGAGCTTGGTGCCCTTGTCGGGGTCGTAGCCGTTGATCTCGGCGACGCCGCTCTTCACGTACGCCTTGTCGGTGATCCACGAACCGGAGACGACCGTGGTGTCGTCGACCTTGGGCTCCGGGATCTGGAAGAGCACCTTGGAGCTGGTGTCGGCGGGCACCTTCTCCTCGCCCTTGGTGGCGCTGCCGCCGGTGTCGCCCTTGTCATCCCCGCCGCCGGTGGGGCCGGCGGAGCTGAGCTCGGGGTCGTCCTTGCCGCCGTCCTTGCCGGAGGAGGCGTACCAGATGCCGCCGCCGACGATCAGCGCGATCGCCACGACGGCCGCCGTGATGATGAGCACCGGCGCGTTCACCTTGCGCCCGCCGGCGGGTGCGCCGGCCTGCGGGTGCAGGGGCATGGTGGCCTGCGGGTAGCCGTAGCCGGGCTGCTGGCCGTACGGAGGCGTCGGCTGGCCGTAGGGCGCGGGCTGCTGGCCGTACGGGGGTGTCGGCTGGGCGTAGGGGTTGGGCTGCTGGCCCGGGTAGCCGTAGCCGGGCGGGGTCTGCGGGGCCTGCGCGGGCGGAGGCGGCGGGGTCTGCGGGGGCTGGGGTGCCTGGGGTGCCTGGGGGTAGCCGTAGCCGGGCTGCTGGGGCGCGCCGAAGCCCGGCTGCTGGGGCGGCTGGTCCTGGGGCGGCGGTCCCTGGGGCGCGCCGAAGCCCGGCTGCTGCGGGGGCTGGTGGGGCGGTGGGGGCGGGGGCTGGGTCATGGAGTGGATACCTCGGGGCGTAGGCGAGCGGGAGGGAGAAGGACGCGGTGCCGGGTCACTTGCCGTAGGCGAGCATCAACTTCTCCTTCGCGTCGTCGTTGCCGGTCAGCCGGGTCGAGGACAGGTAGAAGCGGCCGTCGACCCAGTCGAAGTCCTTGGAGTAGAAGCCGGCCTCGATCTCGGCGGTGCCCTGCGGCAGTTGCAGCAGCTTGGCCGGCTTGTGGTCGGTACCGCTCGTCGCGATCGACACGACCTGGCCGCCCGCGTCGTACGACGGCTGGACGTAGGCGACGAGCTTGCCGCCCTCGACCTTCATCGGCAGCATCGACTCGTCGGCCGGCGACTTCACCCGCCACTTCTCCTTGCCGTTGGCGAGGTTGATCGCCACGATCTCGTTCGGTCCCGTGGTCGCCTCGGTCGGCAGGTACAGCGTGCTGCCGTCCGCCGCCACGCCCTGGCAGCCCTGCAGGTCACGCTGGAGGATGGCCCAGCCGCACTGGGGGGCGAAGTCCTCGTCGAAGCCGACCTGGGAGCGGAACTTGCCGTTCGCGTCGAAGGTCGAGATGTTCCAGGCCTTCTTGTCCTCGTTCGTGCTATAGACGACGAGGGGGTCGAGGGAGTACGTCCGCGCGACCCGCCAGCCCTTGTCGAACTTCTGCGTCCACTTCACCTTGCCGGTCGCCGGGTCGAGCAGCTGCATCTCGTCGTGCTCGTTCGACCCGCCGGCGTCACAGGAGGCGACCTGGACCAGTCTGCTGCCGCCCGCGAAGGCGGTCGGGAAGCAGTCGCTGTGGTAGTTCGTCTTCTCGTACAGCTTCTTGCCGGTCTCGACGTCGTACGCCACCCCGGACTGCGAGCGGCCCACCATCAGCGTCTTGCCGGTGACGGACATGCTGATGGTGATCGCGCTGTCGAACAGGGCGCCGTCGGCGATCTTGGCGGTCCAGCCCTTCTTGCCGGTGTTCAGGTCGAGTTGCTGGAGCTGGTTGCACTTGGCGCGGTCGCTGGTGCCGCTCTCGTAGGCGATCACGACCTTGTCGTCCGCGGTCTGCTGCGGGGTGACCGCGCAGATCTTCTGGGGGAACGTGATCGTGTCCCAGGTGGGGTTGCCGTCGCCGACGTCGTAGGCGGAGACCTGCTTGTACGCCGCCTTCACCGCCGTCTTGCCGGTGATCCACATGCCGGGCGCGTCGGCGCCCGAACCGGGGGCGTCCGGGGCCTCCTTGTACCAGAGCACCTTGGCCTCGCCGGCCTGGCGGCCCTCGTTGAGGTTCTCCGGGTCCGCGCCGCCGTCGCCGCTGCCGTCACCGGGGTTGGCCGGCGCGGAGGCCGAGGCCTTGGGGTCGTCGCTGTGCTGGGCGACCGGCTTCTTGCCGCCGCCGTCGTCGCCGCCGCTCGTGACGGCGTAGACGACGCCGCCGATGACGGCGAGCGCGGCCACGGCCGCGACGACCGCCAGGGCGGGCTTGCCCTTGAAGGGGTTGCGGGAGCCGGAGGGCGGCGGCGGAGCGGCCGGGTACTGGGGCTGCGGGTAGCCGTAACCGGGCTGGGCTCCGTACGGGCCGGGCTGCTGGGTCTGGCCGTACGGGCCGGGCTGCGGTGGCTGTCCGTAGGGGCCCGGCTGGGCGTAGGGGCCGCTCGGCTGGCCGTACGGGCCGGGCTGGGCGTACGGGCCCGGCTGCGGGGGCGTCTGGGGTGCCGGGGGTGTCTGCGGCGCCTGGGGCGCCTGGGGGTAGCCGTAACCGGGCTGCGGAGGCGTGGGCGGGGGCGCGCCGAAGCCACCCTGCGGCTGCGGTGCCGCCGGCTGCGGCGGTTGCTGTGGCGGCTGCCCCTGTGGCGCTCCGTAACCGCCCTGTGGCGGCTGGTTGGGCGGCTGGGTCATCAGCGCTTTCCCCCGTTCGATCACTGATTTCTAGCCACGCCCTGAGCTGCGTGACGCACCCGGAGTCGTACTCAGAAAGTTCTCAGGCGGCCCTTTCTATCACCCGCCACTGACAACGCAACGGGCCGGTTCATCCCCTGTTCCCAAGGGAGGACCGGCCCGTGATGCCCCCGTTACGCGCCTTCACGCGCCCTTCACGCCTCCTCGGCGAGTTCCAGCCAGCGCAGCTCCAGCTCCTCCCGCTGACCGGCCAACTCCCGCAGCTCGGCGTCCAGTTCGGCCACCTTCGCGAAGTCCGTGGCGTTCTCGGCGAGCCGGGCGTGCAGCGTGGTCTCGCGCTCGGAGATCTTGTCCAACTGCCGCTCGATCTTCTGCAGTTCCTTCTTCGCGGCACGCTGGTCGGCGGCGCTCTTCTGCGGGGCGCCGTCGTCGGCCACGGGCTTCACGGCGACCGGCGCCGCCGCCGCGGCCGCCTCCTCCATCCGCTGCCGCCGCTCCAGGTACTCGTCGATCCCCCGCGGCAGCATCCGCAGGGTGGCGTCGCCGAGCAGGGCGAAGACCCGGTCGGTGGTGCGCTCGACGAAGAACCGGTCGTGGGAGATGACGATCATCGAGCCGGGCCAGCCGTCGAGGACGTCCTCGAGCTGGGTGAGGGTCTCGATGTCGAGGTCGTTGGTGGGCTCGTCGAGGAAGAGGACGTTGGGCTCGTCCATGAGCAGGCGCAGCAGCTGGAGCCGGCGGCGCTCACCACCGGAGAGGTCGCCGACCGGCGTCCACTGCTTCTCCTTGTTGAAGCCGAACGTCTCGCACAGCTGCCCGGCGGTCATCTCGCGCCCCTTGCCGAGGTCGACGCGCTCGCGCACCCGCTGCACCGCTTCCAGGACCCGCCAGCTCGGGTCGAGTTCGGCGACCTCCTGGGAGAGGTAGGCGAGCTTGACGGTCCTGCCGACGGCGATGCGCCCGCCGGCGGGCTGCTGCTCGCCGTCGCTGCGGGCCGCGTCGGCCATGGCCCGGAGCAGGGAGGTCTTGCCCGCGCCGTTGACGCCGACCAGGCCGATGCGGTCGCCGGGGCCCAGCTGCCAGGTGACGTGCTTGAGCAGCACCTTGGGGCCGGCCTGGACGGTGACGTCCTCCAGGTCGAAGACGGTCTTGCCGAGCCGCGAGGAGGCGAACTTCATCAGCTCGCTGCTGTCCCGGGGCGGCGGTACGTCCTTGATGAGCTCGTTGGCGGCCTCGACGCGGAAGCGGGGCTTGGAGGTGCGGGCGGGGGCGCCGCGCCGCAGCCAGGCGAGCTCCTTGCGGACGAGGTTCTGCCGCTTGGTCTCCTCGGTGGCGGCGATGCGTTCGCGCTCGGCGCGCGCGAAGACGTAGTCGGAGTAGCCGCCCTCGTACTCGTAGACCGCGCCGCGCTGCACGTCCCACATGCGCGTGCAGACCTGGTCGAGGAACCAGCGGTCGTGGGTCACGCACACGAGCGCCGAGCGGCGCTCGCGCAGGTGCCGGGCGAGCCAGGCGATGCCCTCGACGTCGAGGTGGTTGGTCGGCTCGTCCAGGACGATCAGGTCCTGTTCGTCGATGAGCAGCTTGGCGAGCGCGATACGGCGCCGCTCGCCGCCGGAGAGCGGACCGATGACGGTGTCCAGGCCCTGCGGGAAGCCGGGCAGGTCGAGCCCGCCGAACAGTCCCGTCAGCACGTCCCGGATCTTGGCGTTGCCCGCCCACTCGTGGTCGGCCAGGTCCCGGATCACCTCGTGCCGGACGGTCGCCTCCGGGTCGAGGGAGTCGTGCTGGGTGAGCACGCCGAGGCGCAGTCCGCCGGAGTGCGTGACGCGCCCGGTGTCGGCCTCCTCCAGCTTGGCCAGCATCCGGATCAGGGTCGTCTTGCCGTCGCCGTTGCGTCCGACGACACCGATGCGATCGCCCTCGGACACGCCGAGGGAGACGCCGTCCAGGAGGGCACGAGTGCCGTACACCTTGCTGACGTTCTCGACATTGACCAGGTTGACGGCCATTTCTCTCCTGCCCAGGGGGATCGATCAGCCTCCCAGCGTAATGCGCGCCGGTCGCTGCCCGATCCCCCCGCAGGTCAGCGGGCGGCGGCCGTGCGGACCTCGTCGAGGAGGGCGTACATGGTCTGGCCGGGGCACTCCGTCTCCAGCCAGTCGCGGTGGCCGCCGACGGTCGTGACGTCCTTGGTGACGCCGTTGACGGGGTTGGTGTAGGTGATCTTCGCCTGCGGGTCGAGGCCCTTGAAGCGGGCGATCACCTTGATCAGGCGGGTCAGCGCGGCCTTGGCCGCGTCCGTGGGGCCCTGGTCGGTCAGGGTGCCGAGGAGGGCGATGCCGAGGTTGCCGGAGTTGTAGCCGGCGGTGTGGAAGGCGGTGACCACGTCGCCGGCCGGGTCGAAGGCGGGGACGCCGTCGTCGCCGGAGTAGCGGCCCTCGTAGACGGTGCCGGCCTCGTCGATCAGGAAGTGGTAGCCGATGTCGCCCCAGTCGAGGGTGACCGCGTGGTACTCGTAGATCGCGCGGACGGTCGCCGCCGGGTCCGGGTCGTCGTTCGGCGTGTCGGTGTGGTGGACCGTGATCGCCTGCAACGGGTAGTACTTCTCGGGCGAGTTGACCTGGCCGTCCTTGTAGCGCTTGGACTCGTCGGCGCCCCAGGCGGGCCGCGACAGATAGCGCACGCCACGCACGCGTGTCGGCTCCGCCGGCACCTTGAAGGCCTGCTTCGGCCCGTCGGTGGTGTCGATCGCCAGCGAGCGCACGTCCGTGGCTCCGTCCGGCGCCTTCACGTCGTACGACGTGGCGGCGCTCGCGGCGGCCACCAGCGCCGTTCCGCCGCCGTCGACGGTCGCGCAGCCGCCGGTCAGGGGCTGCCAGGCGCCGCCCGGGAAGCGGATTCCGGCGCCGTCGGCCGCGCCGGTCCAGCGGACGCCGACATAGGAGGCGGCGAAGGAGGTCATGGCCGTGCCGGTGCCGGTGGCGCCGGCGGAGCGGGTCTCCGGGAAGGTCTCCGAGGTCGTGTCGGAGGCGGCGGACCCGGTGCCGCCGGAGTCGGTGGCCGCGAAGACGGCCGGGGTCAGGGCGGCGCCGCCGGCGACGGCCGCGGCGGCCCCGATCACGCCACGGCGGGACAGCGGCCGCTTCCTGCGGTGGGCGGGGGTGGGGGGTTCGGACACAGGTGGATCCTTCGGCTGTGCGGCGGACGGCGTCGCGGGGCGCGGGGGCGCCGCGCAGTCAACACACGCGCCACAGCGGTCACTTGAAATGCCATTGACCCTACCCACCCCAACGGCCCCGCCAGTACCGCAGTTGCCGAACATCCGTGTGGAGATCGAGCGAAGATCGGGGACGCGCCGGTCACCGGAGAGGCGGCGGAGGGAGTCTCGTCAGGTGGTGGTCACCGTCGCGCCGGGGGCCGGTGCCTGTGCCGTGCGTACGGTGCGGCAGGTGCCGGACGTGCGCAGCGCCTCCGCCACCTTCGCGGCCGACTCCGGGTCCCGGACGAGGAAGGCCGTGGTCGGGCCGGAGCCGGAGACCAGGGCGGCCAGGGCGCCGGCGGTGCGGCCGGCGGCGAGGGTGTCGGCGAGTCCGGGGAAGAGGGAGAGCGCCGCGGGCTGGAGGTCGTTGGAGACGGCGGCGGCGAGCGCGTCGGCGTCGCCCTTGGCGAGCGCGTCGAGGAGTTCCTGCGCGGCGACGGGCTCGGGGACGTCGGTGCCCTCGGTGAGCCGGTCGAACTCGCGGAACACCGCCGGCGTCGACAGCCCGCGCTCGGCCATCGCGAACACCCAGTGGAAGCTCCCGCCGACGTCGAGCATCCTCAGCCGCTCGCCCCGCCCGGTGCCCAGCGCCGCCCCGCCGACCAGGCTGAACGGCACGTCACTGCCCAGCTCGGCGCAGATCGCGAGCAGTTCGGCCCGGGACGCGCCCGCGCCCCACAGCGTGTTGCAGGCCAGCAGGGCGCCCGCGCCGTCCGCGCTGCCGCCCGCCATGCCGCCGGCCACCGGGATGTCCTTGGCGATGTGGATGTGCACGGCCGGCTCGATGCCCCGCCGCCCGGCGAGCGCGATCGCCGCCCGCGCCGCGAGGTTCGTGGCGTCCAGCGGCACCTGGTCGGCGTCGGGCCCCTCGCAGGTGACGCGCAGTTCGCCGGCCGGGGTCACGGTCACCTCGTCGTAGAGGCCGACCGCGAGGAAGACGTTGGCCAGGTCGTGGAACCCGTCGGACCGGGCGGCGCCCACCGCGAGCTGGACGTTGACCTTGGCGGGAACGCGGACGGTGACGCTCACTGGGGACGGGACTCCTCGTTGTCGTGACCGGTGTCGGCGACGGGATCGGCTCCGGTGCCGCCGGCGGCGCTGCCGCCGCTGTGGGCGTGCCTGTGCTCGGCGATGCGGGCGAACTCCTCGACCGTGAGGGACTCGCCGCGGGCCTGGGGGGAGACGCCGGCCGCGACCAGGGCCGCCTCCGCCGCGGCCGCCGAACCGGCCCACCCGGCGAGCGCGGCCCGCAGCGTCTTGCGGCGCTGGGCGAAGGCCGCGTCGACGACGGCGAAGACCTCGCCCTTGGCGGCGGTGGTCTTGATCGGCTCGGTGCGGCGGGTGAGGGCGACCAGACCGCTGTCGACGTTCGGCGCCGGCCAGAAGACGTTGCGGCCGATCGCACCGGCCCGTCTGACCTCGGCGTACCAGTTGGCCTTCACCGACGGGACGCCGTACACCTTGGAGCCGGGCGCGGCGGCGAGCCGGTCGGCGACCTCGGCCTGGACCATGACGAGGGTGCGCTCGATGCTCGGGAAGGTGTCGAGCATGTGGAGCAGGACGGGCACGGCGACGTTGTACGGGAGGTTCGCGACCAGCGCGGTCGGGGCGGGGCCCGGCAGCCCGGTCACCTGCATCGCGTCGGAGTGGACCAGCGCGAAACGGCCGGCGCGCTCCGGCATGCGGGCGGCGACCGTGGCGGGCAGCGCGGCGGCCAGGACGTCGTCGATCTCGACGGCGGTGACGCGGTCGGCGACCTCCAGCAGCGCGAGGGTGAGCGAGCCGAGCCCCGGGCCGACCTCCACCACCACGTCGTCGGGGCGGACCTCCGCGGTGCGCACGATACGGCGGACCGTGTTCGCGTCGATCACGAAGTTCTGACCGCGCTGCTTGGTGGGCCGCACACCGAGGGCCGCGGCGAGTTCACGGACGTCGGCGGGACCGAGGAGGGCGTCTGGGGTGGGGCTGCTGCTCACGGGACAAGACTACGGGCGTGGCCGGGGCTGCCCGGACGCTCACCCGTGCAGCCGCGCCCCGCAGTGCGGCCAGGGGGTCGCCCCCCGCCGTACGTACAGCTTCTTCGCGCGGAACGTCTGTTCCGCCGCCGGCGCGTCCTGCGGCCGGCCGCTGCCGCCGAGGCTGTGCCAGGTGCGGGTGTCGAACTGGTACAGCCCGCCGTACGTCCCCGAGGGGTCCACCGCGTTCGGCCGCCCGCCCGACTCGCAGGCGGCCAGGCCCCGCCAGTTCAGCCCGTCGGCGCCGTGCACGGACGCCGGCAGCGGCTTCGTCCCCACCCGCACCACCTGTCTGCGCGGCTTCCGCACCACCTGGGAGTCGGTCCTGCGCGGCTTCTGCCGCACCCCGTTGACCGTGCGCAGGGCGTACGTGACCCGTCGCAGGCCCGCCTGTCCCGTCTGCTCGACGACCTCGGTCCCCTTGAACAGCGACGGATCGTCCCGGCGCTCCACCTCGAACGGGATCGGCTCCTCGCGGACCTCCTTGGTGCCCCTGATCCGCAGCACGGTGACGGTCTGCCCGTCACGCGGGAAGCTCTCCGGCGGTACGGACGTCTCGTCCTCGCCGTGCAGGGTGATCCCGGCCTCCTCGACGACCTCGCGCACGGTCGCCGCGTTCGTGCGGACCGTGCGGGAGCGGCCGTCGGCCATGACCGTCACCGCGCGCTCGGTGCGCACGTCGAGCGCGAGCCCGGCGCGTCCGATGGGCTGGGAGCGCGAAGTGGACACGTACGCCCCCTCCGCGCGCACCCCCAGCTGCTTGAGCGCCCCCTCCACCGTGCGCGCCGTCGTCCACACCTCGCGCCGGTGCCCGTCCAGCGTGAGCCGTACGGGGCGGCCGTAGCGCACCGCGACCTCGTCGCCGCTGGCGAGCTCCGTGCCGGGGGCGGGCGCGACCATGTCGTGCGCCCCCACGTCGACGCCCTCCTGCGCGAGCAGTTCCGTCACGTCGTCCGCGAAGGTGTGCAGGGTGCGCGGCTTGCCGTCGACGCTCAGCTCGATCGCCTTGTCCTTGGCGACGAAGGCGGTCGTGCCGCCGGCGAGGAAGGCAACGACCAGCGCCTGCGGCAGCAGACGGCGCACGGGGCTGTCCTGGCGCTCGGCGTACCGGGTGCGGCGCCGGCGCTCGGCCCGCCGCTCACCACCGGCGCGCGCAACGGGCGCGGGCGCCCCCGCATCCACTTCACCACCCTGCGCACCACGGGCGCCCCACGCCGCGCCCGCACCACCGCCCTGGCGCGGAAGCGCCGTCTCGGGCGCCGCGTACCCCCCGTGCGCCGCGTACATCCCAGGCGCCTCGTACGCCGGCTGGTAGGTGTCGTAGGCCGCCGCCACCCCGTGCCCCAGCGTCTCCGCGCTGTGCACGTCGCCGAGCGGCGCGTCGAAGCCGCCGTACGCCGGTGGCGCGTACGCCCCGCCCGGGCCGTACGCCTCATACGTCTCGTACTGCGAGTTGCTCACGCCGACACGCTCCAGGGAGCCAGAGGGGTCCGATCGGGCCCCCAGAACCTAGCGGAGCGACCGTCACTCTCCAAAGCGACGCGGCTACGGAGGGTCGCGTGTGTTATGGGTCAGTAACCGAAGGCGCGCGCCGTGTTGGCGCCCAGCGCGGTGGCCAGCTCGTCCTCCCCGATGCCGCGCACGGCGGCCATCGCGCGCACCGTGACCGGAACGAGATAGGGCGCGTTGGGCCGTCCGCGGTAGGGCACCGGCGTCAGGAAGGGGGCGTCGGTCTCCACCAGGAGCAGCTCCAGCGGGGCCACGGCGACGGCGTCCCGGAGGTTCTGCGCGTTCTTGAAGGTGACGTTGCCGGCGAAGGACATGAAGTAGCCGGCGCGGGCGCAGACCTCCGCCATCTCGGCGTCGCCGGAGTAGCAGTGGAAGACGGTGCGCTCGGGGGCGCCCTCCTCCTTGAGCACGCGCAGCACGTCGGCGTGGGCGTCGCGGTCGTGGATGACCAGGGTCTTGCCGTGCCGCTTGGCGATCTCTATGTGGGCGCGGAAGGAGGACTCCTGCGCCTCCTTGCCCTCGGGCCCGGTGCGGAAGTAGTCCAGGCCGGTCTCGCCGACGCCCTTGACCTGCGCAAGCGCGGCCAGGCGGTCGATCTCGGCGAGCGCCTCGTCGAGCGCCGCCACGCCCCCGGCCTCGCGGGCGCCCTGCCTGGACCAGCCGTCGGGGTCGCCGTGGACGATGCGCGGTGCCTCGTTCGGGTGCAGGGCGACGGTCGCGTGGACGGCGTCGTGCGCCGCCGCCGTCTCGGCCGCCCAGCGCGAACCGGCGAGGTCGCAGCCGACCTGCACGACGGTCGTCACGCCCACCGACGCGGCCTTGGCGAGCGCCTCCTCCACCGTGCCGGACTGCATGTCGAGGTGGGTGTGGGAGTCGGCGACGGGCACCCGGAGGGGCTCCGGGAGCGGCGGCGCCGCGTTCTTGTCGCCACGGGAGTCGGAGGAAGGCATGCCCCGATCCTACGAAAGGGGCACGCCGTCCCGGCTCGGGGTGCGTCCGGCCGGCCTCGCGGCGGCGGCGCGCTCAGCCGGCCTTGCGGTGGAAGGGGTGCAGCAGGTCGGACAGGTGCCAGTGGTGACGCTCGCCCGCCTGCTCGCCCTCGGCGGCCGGCTCCGGTGCCTCGACGGGCCCGGCCTGCGGCGTGCGGTGCTGGTGGCGGTGGGCCGCCTCGCGCACCGAGGAGACCTGGCCCGGCCGCATGATCCGTACGACATGGCTGTCGCACTGCTGACACGTGGGCCTGCTCAGCGGTGACGGCACGATCCTGCCGTTCGCCACGTACATGACGAACTCCTGGCCCTCGCCGTCCACGTGGTGCTCTATCTCGTACGACTGCTCCCAGCCGTGCCCGCAGCGCATGCAGGCGAAGGAATAGGACTCGTGGACGACTGCGGTCGCCCCACCGCGGAGGCCGGTCTGCCCTGCGATCTCACTCATTCCAGCTCCTCTGGTCCGCTGGACCGTCGGGACGGTGCGTCCCTTCAACCAGTGGACGCTTCTGCCGGCGTGAATGCACCAGGCCTGTCGACTGTTGGATCCGATTTGGACTTTCCTTGCCAAAACGGCCCCGCCCGGCGCCCTGGGGCTTTGCCTTCCACGAGAGTCCTTTGCCTGCCCGTGGGGCGCGTGCTCAGGAGAGATGCGCCCTGCTCAGAGGGGGTGTGAGCCACTTCACGGACGTCTCAGGAGGCACTCCCCGACGCGGCGTTCTTCGCAGCCACAACGGCGTCGAAGACCTCCCTCTTGGGCAGCCCGGCCTCGGCCGCGACGGCCGCGATCGCCTCCTTGCGGCGCTCTCCGGCCTCCTCGCGCACGCGCACACGGCGCACGAGCTCCTCGGCGCTCACGTCCTGCGCGCCCCGCTCGGGCGCCCCCTCCACGACCACCGTGATCTCGCCGCGCACCCCCTGCGCCGCCCACGCCGCGAGCTCCCCCAGTCCGCCGCGCCTGACCTCCTCGTACGTCTTGGTCAGCTCCCGGCACACGGCCGCCCGCCGCTCGGCGCCGAACACCTCGGCCATGGCGGCGAGGGTGTCGTCGAGCCGGTGCGGGGCCTCGAAGTAGACGAGGGTGCGCCGCTCCCCGGCGACCTCCCGCAGGCGCGACAGCCGCTCCCCGGCCTTGCGCGGCAGGAACCCCTCGAAGCAGAACCGGTCCACGGGCAGCCCGGACAGCGCGAGGGCGGTCAGCACGGCGGACGGCCCCGGCACCGCGGTGACCCGGACGTCCCGCTCGACAGCCGCCGCGACCAGCCGGTAGCCCGGGTCGGACACCGACGGCATCCCGGCGTCCGTGACGAGCAGCACGCGCGCGCCGGCGACGAGTTCCTCGACCAGTTCGGGCGTGCGGGCGGACTCGTTGCCCTCGAAGTACGAGACCACGCGGCCCTTGGGGGTGACGCCCAGCGCCTGGGTCAGCCGCCGCAGTCGCCGGGTGTCCTCGGCGGCGACGACGTCCGCGCCGGCCAGTTCCTCCGCCAGCCGGGGCGGGGCGTCCGCGATGTCGCCGATGGGGGTGCCTGCGAGGACAAGGGTTCCAGTCACGCCCGTCATCCTCCCAGCAACGCCTCGAAGCGGACGCATCCGCCCATGCACGGGACTCACACAGCCCTGTTCCCTACGATGGCGCGGTGACCAGTACCGCGTCCTCACCGGACATCCGCCAGGACCAGGCCCCGCAGGACCAGCGGCCGTCGTGGCAGCAGCGGCTGCGCCGTTTCGGCTACACGGCGGGGGCCAGAGACAGCGACGTGCGCGAACGGCTGGTGCCGCCGTACGTCGAGCCCAGCCCGCGCCTGTGGCAGGTCCTCGGCGTGCCGCCGGCGCTCGCGCAGCGGATCACGCGCTGGTCGGGCTGGGGCGGCCCGCTGCTGGTCACGCTGATGGCGGGCGTCATGCGCTTCTACCACCTGGGCAGCCCCAAGGCGGTGATATTCGACGAGACGTACTACGCCAAGGACGCCTGGGCGCTCGTGCACCGCGGCTTCGAGGTCAACTGGGACAAGAACGCCAACGACCTGATCCTGTCGTCGCACGGCCACGTCACCATTCCGGCGGACGCGGCCTACGTGGTCCATCCGCCGGTCGGCAAGTACGTCATCGGGCTGGGCGAGCTGATCTTCGGGTTCAACCCGTTCGGCTGGCGGTTCATGACCGCGCTGCTCGGCACGCTGTCGGTGCTGATGCTGTGCCGGATCGGCCGCCGGCTGTTCCGCTCGACGTTCCTCGGCTGTCTGGCCGGGGCGCTGCTGGCGGTGGACGGGCTGGCGTTCGTGATGAGCCGGACCTCGCTGCTCGACGGCGTGCTGATGTTCTTCGTGCTGGCCGCGTTCGGCTGTCTGCTGATCGACCGCGACCGGGCGCGCGCGAAACTCGCCGCCGCGCTTCCGGAGGGCCCCGACGGCCGGGTCCGCCCGCATCCGGAGACCGCCGAGAACACCAGCATGCTGTGGCGGCCGTGGCGCTGGCTGGCCGGTCTGATGCTGGGCCTGGCCATCGGCACGAAGTGGAACGGCCTGTACGTCATGGCCGCGTTCCTGGTGATGACCGTGCTGTGGGACGTCGGCTCCCGGAAGGTGGCGGGCGCCCGGCACCCGTACACGGCCGTCCTCAAGCACGACGTGGGCCTCGCCTTCCTGGCCACCGTCCCGGTCGCGATCGTCACCTACCTGGCCTCCTGGACCGGCTGGATCCTCTCCCCCACCGACGGCTCCGGCGGCTACTTCCGCAACTGGGCCGCCACCGACGGCAAGGGCGGCAGCTGGACCTGGCTGTTCCCGGACTGGTGGCGCAGCCTGTGGCACTACGAGCACGAGGTGTACGAGTTCCACGTCGGGCTCTCCTCGCCGCACACGTACATGTCCAACCCGTGGAGCTGGCTCGTCGACGGCCGCCCGGTGTCGTACTTCTACGAGTCGCCCTCCCCCGGCACCGACGGCTGCCCCGTCGACGCCGGCCAGAAGTGCGCCCGCGAGGTGCTCGCCATCGGCACGCCGCTGCTGTGGTGGGCGGCCTGCTTCGCGGTCCTGTACGTCCTGTGGCGCTGGCTGTTCCGGCGCGACTGGCGGGCCGGCGCGATCGCCTGCGGCGTCGCGGCCGGCTACCTGCCCTGGTTCATGTACCAGGAGCGCACGATCTTCTTCTTCTACGCCGTCGTCTTCGTCCCGTTCCTGTGCCTGGCCGTGGCCATGCTCCTCGGCGCGATCATCGGCCCCCCGGGTTCGACCGACACCCGCCGCGTGGCCGGCGCGACGGGCGCGGGGGTCCTGGTCCTGCTGATCGCCTGGAACTTCATCTACTTCTGGCCCCTGTACACCGGAACCGCGATCCCGATCGACGACTGGCGTTCACGTATGTGGCTGGACACCTGGGTGTAGCGCGTCTCACCCGGTCTCTTCGGCAACAAACGGAAACTCTCCTCACAGTCCCCCCTCAGGCCGCTTACAGTGCCAAGGACCGAGAACGGGGAACGGGGAGGGTCATGGGCAAGGGGGTCAAGGCGACCGTCATAGGCGGGGTGTTCGCCGTGATGGTGGGCGGGGCCGGGTACGGCGCCTACAACATCGTGTCCGCGGTGAGCGGCGACGGCTCGGGGGCGAGCGGGCCCGCGCCCGTGAAGACCGGGCCGCCCGACGCCGGCGAGGTCAAGGCGACGACGGCGAAGTTCTTCGCGGCCTGGGAGAAGGGCGAGGCGGCCGAGGCGGCCACGTACACGAACAACGACGCGGCGGCCGAACCGCTGCTGACGGCCTACGCCCAGGACGCGCACATCACCGGCGTCCGGATCACCCCGGGCACGCGGACCGGCGCGACCGTGCCGTTCACGGTGAAGGCAACGGTGTCGTACGAGGGGAAGTCCAAGCCCCTGACGTACAAGAGCGAGCTGACGGTGGTGCGCGGGAGGACCACCGGGCGCGCCCTGGTCGACTGGCAGCCGTCGGTGGTCCACCCGCAGCTGAAGACGGGCGACACGCTCGTCACCGGCGAGTCGGCGGACCCGCCCATCGAGGCGGTGGACCGCAACGGCGCCGTCCTGACCAAGGACAAGTACCCCTCGCTCGGGCCCATCCTGGACGAGCTGCGCGCCAAGTACGGCGACCAGGCCGGCGGCAGCCCCGGCGTCGAGCTGGCCATCCGGCACCAGGCCGAGGGCGCGGCCGACACCTCGCTGCTGACGCTGGCCGAGGGCAGACCGGGCAAGCTGCGCACCACGCTCAGCGCGAGCGCGCAGGCGGCGGCGGAGACGGCCGTGAAGAAGTACGCCGAGTCCTCCGTGGTGGCCGTGCGGCCCAGCACCGGCGAGGTCCTGGCGGTCGCCAACCACCGCCAGGACGCCTTCAACGCCGCCTTCCTCGGCAAGCTGGCGCCCGGCTCCACGATGAAGATCATCAGCGCGGCCACGTTCATCGACAACGGGATCACCACCATAAACGGTCCCGCTCCCTGTCCGCCCAGCGCGGTGTGGCAGAGCCAGACCTTCACCAACCTCAAGGGTCTGAAGCCGAACGAGAACGCGACCCTCTCCGACAGCTTCGCCGTCTCCTGCAACACCGCCTTCGTGAAGTACGCCGACGAGGTGAAGGTCGACTCCCTGACCCGGGAGGCCGAGGACCGCTTCGGGCTCGGGCGGGACGACTGGAAGACCGGCATCCCCTCCTTCGACGGCTCCGTCCCCGCCTCCGGCGGCCCGGACACGGCGGCCAACCTGATCGGTCAGGGCCAGGTGCAGATGAGCCCGCTGAACATGGCGTCGGTGACGGCGACCGCGATGACGGGCGTCTTCCGGCAGCCGGTGATCGTCTCCCCGAAGCTCGACGACCGCCGGATCGCCACCGCCCGGGGCCTGTCCGCCGGTACGGTCGCCCAGCTGCGCGCGATGATGAACCGCACCGCCACCAGCGGCACCGCGGCCGGCGTGATGGCGGGCCTGAGCGGCAGCATCGGCGCGAAGACCGGCTCCGCGGAGGTCGACGGCCAGGCCGAGTCCAACAGCTGGTTCACCGGCTACCGCAACGACATCGCCGCCGCGGCCATGGCACAGGACGGTGGCCACGGAGTGGACGCCGCGGGTCCGATTGTCGCAGCTGTGCTACGGAGTGGTGCCTGACATCACCCGTACAGGACGGGACTCTAGGCTGGTGCCGTCGTTGAGGTGCATGAGGGCAACGGGGACCCTGGGGAATTCGTAAAGGAATATGAACTGTGGGCAAGAGAAGGCGCGTCGCCGAGCGGCGGAAGACCAGGCCCGCCGTGATCGGCGGGATGATCGCCGTGGTCGTCGGCGGCGCAGGCTTCGGCGTCTACGCGCTGTACGGCGGCGGCGCGGCGGCCGACGACCGGACGGCCACGACCGCCGACCACAAGGAGGTCAAGGTCAAGACCGGGCCGCTGTCGGCGACCGAGGTCCAGACGACCGCCACGGCCTTCCTCACGGACTGGCAGCAGGGCAAGGCGGCCCAGGCCGCCGCCGTCACGGACGACGCCTCCGCGGCCACCGCCCTGCTCACCGGCTACACCAAGGACGCCCACATCAAGGACGTCACCCTCACCGCGGGCACCCGCACCGGCGCCACCGTGCCCTTCTCCGTGAAGGGCACGGTGGCGTACAAGGGCGTCAGCAAGCCGCTCGCGTACACCAGCTCGCTCACCGTCGTGCGCGACAAGACGACCGGCAAGCCCGTGGTCGACTGGAGTTCCGCCGTCGTCCACCCCGATCTCAGGGACGGCGACACCCTGGTCACCGGCGAGTCCGGCACCCCGCCGGTCAAGGCCTACGACCGCGACGGCGGTGAGCTGACCACCGCCAAGTACCCCTCGCTGGGCCCGGTCCTGGACGGCCTGCGGGAGAAGTACGGCAAGATCGCCGGCGGCAAGGCGGGCGTCGAGCTGAGGGTGGTGCGCGGCAAGGCGTCCCAGAAGGCCAAGTACTCCGACAAGACGCTGCTGACGCTGAGCAAGGGCACGCCGGGCTCGGTGAAGACGACGCTCAGCCCCGCCTTCCAGGCGGCGGCCGAGCAGCAGGTGGCCAAGAAGGCCCGGGCGTCGGTCGTCGTGCTGCGTCCGTCCACCGGCGAGATCCTGGCCGTCGCCAACACCTCGCACGGCTTCAACACCGCCTTCCAGGGCTCGCTGGCGCCGGGCTCCACGATGAAGATCGTGACGTCGACGATGCTGTTCGAGAAGGGGCTGGTCAGCCCGGACGAGTCGCATCCGTGCCCCAAGACCTACAAGCTGGCGGGCTGGACGTTCCACAACGACGACAACTCCGAGATCAAGCAGGGCACCTTCAAGCTGGCCTTCGGGGCGTCCTGCAACAACGCCTTCATCAACTTCGCGCCGAAGCTGTCCAACAGCGACCTGACGAAGGAGGCCCAGCAGGTCTACGGCCTCGGCATGAACAACTGGGCCATCGGTGTGCCCACCTTCGACGGTTCGGTCCCGGTGCAGAGCGGCGCGCAGATGGGCGCCTCGCTGATCGGGCAGGGCGGGGTGCGCATGAACCCGCTGAACATGGCCTCGGTGTCGGCGACGGTGGCGTCGGGCACCTTCCACCAGCCGTACCTGGTCTCACCCTCGGTGGACCACCGCACGCTGGCGACGGCCTCGCGCACGATGTCGGCGAAGACGCAGGCCGAGCTGAAGGAGGTCATGTCGTACACCGCCGGGTACGGCACGGCGGCCAAGGCGATGGCGGGCCTGGGCGGGAACTGCGGCGCCAAGACGGGCTCGGCGGAGGTCGACGGCCAGGAGAAGCCGAACGGGTGGTTCACCGCGTACTGCGGCGACCTCGCCTCCGCGGGCGTCGTCCAGGCGGGTGGCCACGGCGGCGACACGGCGGGGCCGATCGTGGCGGCGCTGCTGAAGATGGGCGGCTGATCAGCCGCTGACCGGCGAGGTCGCGAGGTAGGTGCGGCGCAGGAACCGCATGAGCGTCTTGGTCTCGAACTGGACGACCGAGACGCCCTGCGCCGAGTGCAGTTCGACGACGGCCTGCACCCGTCCGCACGGCCACACGCGGACCTGGTCGCTGCCGACCGGGGCGCGCAGCCCCTGTTCGAGGAGCGAGCGCGAGAACGTCCACTCGTGCGTGCCGGGAAGCCCCACCCGTACCGAACGGGGGTCGGACTCGGGGTCGTAGCGCAGGACCACGGGGACCGCCTCGCCCTCGGGTATGTCGGCGTCCGTGACGATGTGGGCTCGTGCGTACTGTTCGACTACGGACATCGTCACGGACCTCTCACGCTGGGTGACCTGTGCGGAAGCTGTGCGTCCACCCCCTTCCCAATGTCCCATATTCTGCGGATCGCGCCCCCTGACGGCAGGAAATCTCACACACGACGAAGTCGCTCTTGCGTCGACCCGCTCTTGCAAAGAGTTCGCAACAAGCGACTATCATCGAACGGTGCATGTGCCTGACGGATTCATCGACGCCCCCATGTCCGCCGCCACCGGTGTCGTCGCGGCGGGCGCCGTCGCGGTGAGCCTGCGCGGCGCGCGCCGCGAGCTCGACGAGCGCACCGCGCCGCTGGCCGGACTCGTCGCCGCGTTCATCTTCGCGGTGCAGATGCTCAACTTCCCCGTGGCCGCCGGCACCAGCGGCCATCTGCTCGGCGGCGCGCTGGCCGCGATCCTCGTCGGGCCCTTCACCGGGGTGCTGTGCGTGTCCGTCGTCCTGCTGATGCAGGGGATCCTGTTCGCGGACGGCGGGCTGACCGCGCTCGGCGTGAACATCACCGACATGGCGATCGTCACCACGGTGGTGGCCTACGCCGTCTTCCGGGTCCTGGTACGGGTGCTGCCGCGGCGCCGGCGCTCGGTCACCGTCGCCTCCTTCGTCGCCGCGCTCGTCTCGGTGCCGGCGGCGGCGGTGGCGTTCACCTTCATCTACGCCCTCGGCGGCACGACGGACGTCGCGATCGGCAAGGTCGCCACCGCGATGATCGGCGTGCACGTCCTGATCGGCATCGGCGAGGCGGCGATCACGGCGCTGACGGTGGGCGCGGTGATCGCCGTGCGCCCGGATCTCGTGTACGGCGCGCGCGGCCTGCACCAGCGCCTGAAGCTGCGCGTGAACGGCGTGCTCGTGGACGCGCCGCCCCCGGTGGGGGCGCGCACGGCGCCCGGCACGGCGCGCACCTCCCGTCGCGCGCTGTGGCTCACCGGTCTCGCCACCTCCCTGGTCCTCGCCGGCTTCGTCAGCTTCTACGCCTCCGCCAGCCCCGACGGCCTGGAGAAGGTCGCCCACGACCAGGGCATCGACAAGAAGGCGCACAAGCACGCGAGCGACGGCTCCCCGCTCGCCGGCTACGGCGTGAGGGACATCGCCGACGCCCGGCTCTCCGGCGGCCTGGCGGGCGTGATCGGCGTCGGCGCGACCGTCGTCGCGGGCAGCACCGTCTTCTGGGTGGTGCGCCGCCGGCGCAGCGCCGACACCTCGCCCGTGAGCACGGGGGTCTGACATGGGCGCCGGGCACGCGCACAGGCTCTACCGGCACGGGCACTCCCCCGTGCACGCCCTGCCGCCGCACACCAAGCTGGCCGCCGCGTTCGCCTTCGTGGTGGTCGTGGTGTCGACCCCGCGCGAGGCGATGTGGGCGTTCGCCCTGTACGCGGTGCTGCTCGCGGTCGTCGCGCGGCACGCGCGCGTGCCCGCCGGTTTCCTGCTCAAACGCCTGCTGATCGAGGTGCCGTTCGTCGCCTTCGCGGTGCTGATGCCGTTCGTGGCCGAGGGCGAGCGGGTGGACGTGCTGGGCCTGTCCCTGAGCGTGAACGGCCTGTGGGGCGCCTGGAACGTGCTCGCCAAGGGCACGCTCGGCGTGGCCGCGTCGGTGCTGCTCGCGGCCACCACGGAGCTGCGCGAACTGCTGCTGGGCCTGCAGCGGCTGAAGCTGCCGCCGCTGCTCGTGCAGATCGCGTCCTTCATGATCCGCTACGGCGACGTCATCACGGACGAGATGCGGCGCATGCGGATCGCGCGCGAGTCCCGGGGTTTCGAGGCGCGGGGCGTGCGGCACTGGGGTGTGCTCGCGAAGTCGGCCGGCGCCCTGTTCATCCGCTCCTACGAGCGCGGCGAGCGCGTGCACCTGGCCATGGTCAGCCGCGGCTACGCCGGTTCGATGCCGGTCATCGACGAGGTGACCGCCTCCCCCGCCGAGTGGTCCCGCGCCCTCGTGCTCCCCTCCGCCGCTCTCGTCGTCTGCCTGCTGGGATGGATGCTGTGACCGCTTCCCTCGAGGTCCGTGGCCTCGCCTTCGCCTACCCCGACGGCCACCAGGCCCTGTTCGGGGTGGACTTCTCCATCGAGCGCGGCGAACGGGTCGCGCTGCTCGGCCCGAACGGCGCCGGCAAGACCACCCTCGTGCTCCACCTCAACGGCATCCTGACCGCCGGCGCGGGCTCGGTGACGGTCGCCGGACTGCCCGTCGGCAAACGGCACATGGCCGAGATCCGGCGCCGGGTCGGCATCGTCTTCCAGGACCCGGACGACCAGCTGTTCATGCCGACGGTGCGCGAGGACGTGGCGTTCGGGCCGGCGGCGGCCGGGCTGAAGGGCGCCGAGCTGGAGGCGCGGGTCGACCGGGCGCTGGCGCGGGTCGGCATGGCGGAGTTCAGGGACCGCCCGCCGCACCACCTCTCCTTCGGCCAGCGCCGCCGGGTGGCCGTCGCCACCGTCCTGGCCATGGAGCCGGAGATCCTCGTCCTGGACGAGCCGTCCTCCAACCTCGACCCGGCCTCCCGCCGCGAACTCGCCGACATCCTGCGCTCCCTGGACGTCACCGTCCTGATGGTCACGCACGACCTGCCCTACGCCCTGGAGCTGTGCCCGCGCTCCCTCGTGCTGAGCGAGGGCGTGATCGCCGCGGACGGCCCCACCGGCGAACTCCTCTCCGACGACGCCCTGATGCGCGCCCACCGCCTGGAGTTGCCCTTCGGCTTCGATCCGCGGTCCGTGACAATGGGCGCGTGACGAACGACGAGGACGAGACCGAGCGGGCGCCGCTGCTCGACGAGCAGTTGTGCTTCGCGCTCTACGCGGCCCAGCGCGCCGTGACGGCCGCGTACCGGCCGCTCCTGGAGGACCTCGGCCTCACCTACCCGCAGTACCTCGTGCTGCTCGTGCTGTGGGAGCGCGGGGAGACGACCGTGAAGGAGCTGGCGGCGGCGCTGCGGCTCGACTACGGCACGGTCTCGCCGTTGCTCAAGCGGCTGGAGAGCGCGGGGGTCGTGCGCCGGGAGCGAGCGGTGAGCGACGAGCGCTCGGTGCTCGTCGCGTGCACCGGGCGCGGGGAGCAGCTGAGGGAGCGCGCGGCGCGCGTCCCCGGCGCGCTGCTCTCCGCGACGGGGCTCGGCGCCGAGGAGGTCGCGAGGTTGCGCGAGGAGTTGTGGCGGCTCACGGAAAGAGCGCACGCGGCAGCCGAGCGCCCCTGAACACGACCGAGCGCCTTTGAGCATGGCGCCACGCCCCGCCGACTGAGCATGCCCCCACGCCCCGCCGACTGAGCATGCCCCTGCGCCCGCCGACCGCTCCCGCGCCCCGGCCTCCTGTTACCCCCGGTTGCCACCCCCCGGTCCTCCACCCCGAACCTACTGGCCGGTACCTTGTGCGCGATGTATTTGCGCGCACTCGTTTGGGGGGTCCAGCCATGAGTGACGACACCACCGTCGACACCCGCCCGACAAAGATCGTGTACGTCGCCGAGGCCACCGCCCACGGCGGCCGGGACGGCTATGTCACGAGCCAGGACGGGCAGCTCGACCTGAAGGTCGCGATGCCGCCGGCGCTCGGCGGCGACGGCAGCGGCACCAACCCGGAGCAGCTCTTCGCCGCCGGCTACAGCTCCTGCTTCCACAACGCGCTGATCCTCGTCGGCAACCGTGAGGGCTACGACCTGACCGGCTCCACCGTCGCCGCGAAGGTCGGCATCGGCCCCAACAAGCACCGCGGCTACGGCCTCGCGGTCGCCCTCAGCGTCTCGCTCCCGGTGCTGGACCAGGACCTCGCGGCGAAGCTGGTGGACGCCGCGCACGAGGTGTGCCCGTACTCGAACGCGACCCGCGGGAACATCGACGTGACGATTCTGCTTGGGTGAGAGGGGACCCGAGAGCAGGAGGAGCACGGACGTGGACGTGAACGGCACGGTCGAGGAGGGCTACGAGCCGGTCAGGGAAGCGTTCGTCAGGAACTTCGAGGTGCTCGGGGACCGGGGCGCGGCCGTCGCCGTCTACCGGGACGGGCACCGGGTGGTCGACCTGTGGGCCGGCACCAGGGACGTCGACGGCACCGAGCCGTGGCAGCGCGGCACCGCGCAGATCGTGCGCTCGGCGACCAAGGGCGTCGCCGCCGCCGTACTCCTGCTGCTGCACCAGCGCGGGGAGCTGGACCTGGACGCGCCGGTGGGCGCGTACTGGCCGGAGTTCAAGGCGGCCGGCAAGGAGCGGACACGGGTGTGGCACCTGCTCGCCCACCGGGCCGGCGTGCCCGTCCTGGACACCCCGCTGACCCCCGCCCAGGCCGCGGACCCCGACCGCGGCGCCGAGGCGGTCGCGGCGCAGGCGCCGGTGTGGGAACCGGGCACGGACCACGGCTACCACGCGCAGACCTACAGCTGGCTGACCGGCGAGCTGGTGCGGCGGATCACGGGCCGCGGCATCGGCGCGTGGATCGCGGACGAGATCGCCGGGCCGGTCGGCGCCGACCTGTGGCTGGGGCTGCCGGAGGGCGAGCGGGCGCGCGTCGGCCGGGTGGCGCAGCTCGACCCGGCGGCCGACCCCCGCGGACTGCGCACCCGCCCCAAGCCCGCCGTCAGCGCCGCCTACGCCGACCCCGGCTCCCTCACCCGCCGCGCCTTCGCCGCGATCACCCCGCTGCCCGACGAGAACGACCCGGCCTACCGCGCCGCCGCCCTGCCCGCCTCCAACGGCATCGCGACGGCCGACGGGCTGGCCCGCTTCTACGCCTCGCTGATCGGCGACGTGGACGGCGGCACCCGGCTGTTCACGCCGGAGACGGCGGAGCTGGCGCGCGCCGAGCGCAGCGCCGGGGCGGACCGGGTGCTGGTGGTCACCACCCGGTTCGGCCTCGGCTACATGCTGCACGGCACGGCCTCGCCGCTCCTGACGCCCTCCTCCTTCGGTCACCCGGGCCGCGGCGGCGCCCTCGGCTTCGCCGACCCCGACACCGGCATCGCCCTCGGCTACGTCACCAACGGCTTCCGCAAGAGCGTGACGGCGGACCCGCGGGCGCAGGCGCTGGTGCGGGCGGTACGGGACGTCGTGACGGCCTAGCCCACGGCCCGGTCGTGGCGGCCCGGCGCGGTCGTGACGGCCCGGCTCAGACGTGGATGGGGTGGGACGTCCGTCCCGACGCCGAGTCGATCTCGTCGTGTGCCTTGGTCAGCAGCCGCATCGCGAGTTCGTTCAGCGCCCGCGCGCCGGCGATCTCCTCGCCGACCCGCGGCTGGTGGGAGTCGGTGCGGTGGCGGCTGGCGTGGCCGTGCGCGCGTACCTCGGTGCCGTCGGGCAGGCGCACCAGCGCGGCCGCCCGCGTGTGCGTGTCGTCCTCCTGGAACTCCAGCTCGACGTGCCATCCCACAGCGGTGTGCATCATGACGATCACCTCCAAAACACCTGATTCCAGGGTGCTCCTCACCGGGGTGTGTTGTCGCGCTTGCCCCATTGGACCGGTGGGCGTGCCGCACATCACTCCCGCCGTTCACTCTCGCAGGGCACACACTCAGGTATGCGCTGCTGCATCCCCGCTCCCCTGACCGCCGCCCTCGCCGCCCTCCCCAGCCCCCTCGACGTCCTGCGCTCCGGGGCCCTGCTCACCCCCGCCCTGCTGCGCTCCCAGCGCGCGCGGCACTCGGGCGACCTGGCCGCCGTCCACCTGGAACTGGTCACTCTCACCGAGGACAGCGCCGTCGTCACCTGGTACACCGGCGTCCCCGGCACCGACGACGGCCTGGGCCACATGCTGCCCGCGGTCACGGAGGGCGAGGTGGTCTACGGCACCCATCCGGGACGGCTGAACCGCACCGCGGCCGAGGACCGGCCGACCGCCTACCACCAGGTGGAGCTCACCGGCCTGGAGCCGGGGCAGACGTACTACTACCAGGCGCGCTCCCGGGGCGTGGCCGCCGTGCCGACGCCGCTGCACCTGGTGCGCGGCAACGCGGTCGGCACCTCGCCGCACGGGCTCGGCGCCAAGGGCGGCCCGTACTCCTTCACCACGCCCCAGCCGCCGCCCGGCCGGCACCTGCTGTCCCTCGCCCTCTGCAACGACCTGCACCTCGGCGAGACCACCTCGGGCCTGATGGCGGGCATGCCGATGATCCGCGGGGTGTCGCAGGCGCCGGGGCTCGCGCCGTATCCGGAGCTGATGGCGCGGGCCGTGGTCGAGGAGGCCCGGCGGCGCGGGGCGCAGGTGCTGCTGGCGGCCGGGGACATCACGGCCGAGGGCGGGGCGCGGGACGTGGCGCAGGCGCGGCGGATCCTGGACGGTTTCGGGGACCAGGGGCGGGACTACTTCGTCGTACGGGGAAACCACGACCGCGCGCGCCGCGGCCGGCCGGACGCCTTCCGGGCCGCCTTCCCCGGCGACGGTGCCAACGGGCCCGGCTACTTCGCCCGTGACCTGGGCGGCCTGCGGATCATCGGCCTCGACACCTACGAAAAGGACGGCAACGGCGGCGACGCGGGCGGGCTCGGGGCCGAGCAGCTGGCGTGGTTCCGGGCGAGGCTGCGGGAGCAGCCGGAGCAGCCGACGCTGGTCTTCGGCCACCACCCGCTGGCCGTACGGGACTCGGTGTTCCCGGTGAGCCGGGGACAGCGGCTGGGCCGCAAACAGGCGCGCGCGATCCTCGACGCCTACGCCCAGGCGCCGGGCGTCTTCCTGCACCACGCCGGCCACACCCACCGCAACAAGCGCACGGTCCTGCCGCAGGCGCCGCACGTCACCCACCAGGAGGTGACCGCCGCCAAGGACTACCCCGGCGGCTTCTGCCTGCTGCGGATCCACTCGGGGGGCTTCGCCCTCAACCACTACAAGGCCGCGGGCGCCGCCGCCCGGGAGTGGGCCGAGCGAGCCCGCCGGGTGGCCGCGGGCCTGTGGCCGCACCACGCCTTCGGCCGCTCCACGAGCGACCGCAACAGCGTCCGCGCCCACGACCTGTCGGGGGTGTCGGCCTTCTCACCCGCGCTTGCCTAGCATCGGGCCGAACGAGCCCCGGGCCGGCACGGAGGCCGGCTCGGGGTCCCCGGACACGCCGGGTCGCGTCAGCCGTCGGAGTCCGACGACGGGATGTAGGCGCCGGGCACGTCGTCCGGTGCGTAGACCTTGCCGTCACCGGGGTACGGCTTGCTGAAGTTGTGCGTCTGGTACCAGGTGTAACGGTTCATCTGCTCGGGGTTGGCGTAGTCGGGCACCGCGTGCGTGCCGGTCAGCCGCTGGTGCGAGGCCCACGTCTTCCACTCCGCCGCGATCTTCTGCTCGGCCTGCGGCACCGCCGTGGTGGTCGGCGCGGGCGCCGCGGCGGCGTTCTGGGCCGCCGGGGTGTCCGAACCGCAGGGCGGCTGGGGGCTCACGCCGAGGGTCAGCGAGGTGCGGTTGGGCACGGCCGTGTACGGCGTGGTGTCCGGCTTCAGGCTGAACGCCCCGTACATCGGGGTGGCCGCGCTGTCGAGCTGGTTCATCGGGTGGATGCCGAGGATCTGCTCGATGGTGCGGATCATCGTGATCTGCGAGTAGTAGTGGCTGTCGACGGTGCCGTGCCTGGCCCAGGGACTGATGATCTGGACCGGCGCGCGGTGGCCGTCGACGTGGTCGAGTCCGTTCTGGGAGTCGTCCTCGACGACGAAGATCGCCGAGTCCTTCCAGTACTTGCTGTGCGAGATCTCGTCGACCATCCGCCCGACGGCGAGGTCGTTGTCGGCGACCTCGGCGGCGGCGTTGGCCGGGCCGCCGGTGTGGTCGTTGGAGAACCAGAACATGTTCAGGTTCGCCGGGCCGTTCTTCTCGAAGTCCTGCTTCCAGATCTGCTCTTTGTAGATGTCCGGCACGTCGAGGTCGAACATCGGGAAGCCCTGCACCGACACCTTGTTCAGCGAGGGGATCGCCGAGCCGGTCTGGATGGGGTACTGGGTCTGCGCGCCGGTCGCCTCCATCGTCTTGGCGTCGCAGTACAGGTTCTGCCAGGTCGCCCCGGCCGGCTTGGACTCGAACGACTGGAACTCGCCGAAGTCCTTCACCGTCTTGCCGGCCGCCTGCGCGCCGGTCCAGATGAAGCCGGTCTTCTGGTGGCCGAGCGCGTCGTTCTCGGTGTCGTAACTGCGCTGGTACTCGCCGGCGGAGGACTCGGTGTACTCCGGGTTGTCCGACTGCATCAGCCAGTTGTGGCCCTCGGCGGAGTTGGTGCCGACGTCGTAGAAGTTGTCGTAGAGCCCGAACTGCCCGGCCAGGGCGTGCTGGTTGGGCGTCACGTTCTCGCCGAAGGTGGTGACCGAGGGGTCGCCGTCGCCCTGCGGCAGGTCGCCGTAGACCTGGTCGTAGGTGCGGTTCTCCTTGACCAGCAGGAAGACGTGCTTGATCGTCGAGGGGTCGCCGAGGCGTACGGGCACCGGCAGCGCCTTGGCACCGCTCCTGCCCTTGGTCGTGAGGACCGAGCCGGCCGTCCAGCCGTTCTGCTTGAAGACCCTGGCCGTCTGGGCGCGCACCACGCTGTCGTCGGGCAGCGTGAACCGCGTCAGGCTCGACGTGGTGTCGTGGGTGCCGTGACCGGCGGCGGTGGTGGGCCGGCGGGCGTCGATGCCGCGGGTGTTGGAGACGACCACCTCCTTGCCGACGGTGGCGATCTGGGAGGGGAAGTAGTCCGTGGGCAGCAGGCCGACGTAGCGTGCGGGCTGCTGCGCGGAGGTGTAGCGGTAGACGGCGACGGCGTTGGCACGGCCGAGGGTGACCAGCAGGCGGTTGTCGTCGGTGAGCGTGACGGCGTTGGGCTCGTAGCCGACCTTCGCCTCCGGCCAGGGCTGGGTGGCGATGGTCTGGACGACCTTGTCCTTGCGGCTGTCGATGACGGAGACGCTGTTGTCGGCGGTGTTGGTGACGAACACCGCGCCCTTGGCGGCGTACACCGCGGTCGGGTGCAGCCCCACGTCGATGCTGCCGACGGCGGCGGACGGGTCGGCGGTGTCGATGACGCTGACCGTGCCGGTGGTGGTGGCGCCGGTGTCCGGGTCGGCCGGGACCTGGGTGCCGTAGGAGTTGATGGTGGTGTCGCCGTCCCGGGCCGGGCGCCCGCCCTCGTTGCCGACGTAGAGCTTGCCGCCGACCAGGGCGAGTCCGCGCGGGGCGTTGCCGACCGCCCAGCTCTGCTCGATGGCGCCGGTGGCCGCGTCGAGGGCGACGACCCGGTTCTGGCCGTTGACCGCCGCGTAGACGGTGGAGCCGTCGGCCGAGAAGACCGCGGCGCCCACGAGCGCGTGCTTGGTGCCGTCGGCCGGGATGGTGACGGCGACCGGGTTGGACAGGGTGCCGTCGGCGGCGACGGTGAACCTGGTGAAGCCGTCGGTCTGGCCGAGCCACAGCTGGGTGCCGTCGGGCGAGTAGGTGGGGCCTTCCTGGCCGACGGCGCCGCTCTTGATGCGCAGGTCGTCGGCCGCGTTGGTGCCGACCTTCTGCTTGATCCGACCGGTGCTCAGGTCCATGACCACCAGCGCCGCGTCGCCGTCGGCGACGGAGGCGGCGAGGTGGCTGCCGTCCGGGCTGACCGTCGACGACATGATCTTGCCGTCGTTGATCACGGTCCGGCTGCCGTAGGGGTTGAGGTACTGGTCGCTGGAGATGACCTGCCCGTTGGGTGTGGTCTGGGCGACCTGCTGGGTGCCGAACTGCCACGTCGAGGCGACCGCGGTGCCGGTGACGCCGAGGGCGACCGCGATGCCGGCCGTGACCAGGGTGGTGCGGCGGCCGACGCGTCTGCCGAAGAGGTTGATCCGCTCCTTCTCGTCAACCCGGCGCTGCCGTGTTACCTGCATGGAGTCATCCCTTCGAGGTGGTGTCGAGCAGCTCGACGTTGCCGTCGAACTGCCACAGCGGGTTCGGCGCGTCTCCGGTGGAGGTCCGCACCAGGAAGTAGCCGTTCACTTCCTTCGGTCCGTCGCCGTCCGCGACGAACCGCCCGTTCGACTCGACGTCGAGCTGGTAGACGGCCTGGCCGGCCACCGCGACGTCGGGGAGGTGCCAGGTGACGACGCAACGCCAGTCGTTGCCCGCCCCCTCTTGCGCGCCCCGGCCGTCGCTCTTGGTGCACGCCGCGGTGGCCCGCAGCTGTGCCTCGGTGACGGCGGGGCGGTGGAGCTGCTCGGTCTGCAGCCGGTACAGGTGCGCGAAGGCCGTGGCCACCGACCGCTGGACCTTCGGCTGGGTGATGCCGGAGCCGGTCGACGGGGTCGCGACGGCGACGGCCGCGATGGTGAGCGCGGTCAGCCCGGCCAGGGGCAGCAGGCCCACGGTGAGCGCGCGGCGGCCGGCGCCGTCGTAGGCGGCGTTGGTGAAGTCCCGCCGGACGAAGAGCCAATACGCCAGCGCGGTCGCCAGCACGGCCCACACCAGGCTGACCGCCACGCCGACGAGCAGCGGGGTGAGCTGTTCGGGCGTGGTGAACAGGCCGTTCCAGGAGATGAAGGCGTAACCGGGCAGGGCGAGGCGTACGGCGACGGGCAGCGGCAGCATCTGCGCGACCTGCATGGCCAGCGCGACGACCGGGGGCAGCAGCAGGCCCATCGGGGACCGGCCGAGGGCGACCGAGCCGAGGAAGCCGATCGCGGCCAGGGCCAGTGTCGGGGCGAGGGCGCACAGCCAGGCGAGCAGCACCCGGCCGGCCGTGTCCCCGGGGGCCAGCAGACGTCCGTCGAGGCCGACCAGGGGGTGGTCGCCGACCGCCAGCAGGCCGCCGGCCGTGCTGGAACAGGCCGGCCCGGCCACCAGCACCAGGATGACGGTGAGGCTGGCCAGCGCCTTCGCCGCGAAGATCCGCCGCGGCGACCGCACGGCGACCAGCAGGTGCCGCCAGGTGCCGAGCCGGTCCTCGGCGGCGAACACGTCACCGGCGACCACCGACGTCAGCAGCGGAAGCGCCCAGGTCCCGGCGAAGCCGAGCATGACCAGCGGCCCGGCCCAGCCGGTCGCGAGCATCCACCGGCCGAAGAGCGTGTCGCTCGGCAGGGTGCTCTGCCGGCTCACCCCGGCGACGAACACCCCGGGCACGATCCAGCAGGCGGCCACCAGCAGCCTGATGCGCCACTGCGACACCAACTTGACCAATTCGAACCGGTATCCCCGGGAGACCGGGACGGAACGGGCGCCGACCGCCTGGCCGGGGGTGAGGGTGCTGGTCACCGGCCCGCCTCCTGCGGCAGCCCGGTCTCGGTCAGGGCGAGGAACGCTGCCTCCAACGGGGAGAGCACGGGGGCGAGTTCGCGTACCGCGATGCCGGCGCGGACGAGGGTGGCGACCAGGTCGTCGAGGGCGGGCACCAGGGCGCTCACGACGAGGAGTTCGCCGTCCTGGGGTACGGCGTCGTCGATGACGCGGACGCCGGGCGCCCGGGCGGCCAGGCGGCGCGCGGCGCGCGGGTCGGAGGTGCGGAGGCGGTAGTCGAGTTCGCGGTTCTCGGCGGCGAGCTTGGCCGGCGGGCCGGAGAAGACGACCCGCCCGGTGGCGAGGATGGTGACCTCGGAGCACAACGCCTCGACGTCGTCCATGCGGTGGCTGGAGAGCACGACGCCGGTGCCGTCCGCCGCGAGCCGGGTCAGCACCCGGTGGACGTGTCTCTTGCCCGCCGGGTCGAGCCCGTTGGACGGCTCGTCCAGCACCAGCAGCCGGGGGCGGGTGAGCAGCGCCGCCGCCAGTCCGAGCCGCTGGCGCATGCCGAGGGAGAAGCCGCGGGTCCTGTCGTCGGCGACGTCGGTGAGGCCGACCTGGGCGAGCGCGTCGTCGATGCCCGCCGCGCCCGCGTCCAGGCCGCGCAGCCGGGCCAGCGCGAGGAGGTTCTGCCGGGCGGTCAGCGACGGGTAGAGACCGGGACCGTCCACGAAGCCGGCCACGCCGTCGGGGACGGCGAGCGCCCGCTCGACCGGCGTCCCCAGGATCTCCAGGCGGCCGCCGTCGGGGACGGCCAGGCCCAGCAGCAGACCCAGCAGGGTCGTCTTGCCGGCGCCGTTCGGCCCGACCAGGCCGTGGATCCGGCCCTGCGTCACATCCAGGTCCACGCCGTCGAGTGCGACGACGTCGCCGAAACACTTGGTGATCCCGCGAGCCCGGACCGCTTGGAGTACGTCCATCAGCCCCAGTCCCTTCATTCGAAATCCGCAGGGACCATAAGGACGACACACAACCGAGGCACAGTCGACGGGCTGAACACAGAGGGAACGGATCGTCAAGTCCTCGACAAGTCACGCCGACCGGCGGCCGCCGGCACCCCGCGCGAAAACCGGTGGAACGGCACCGATGCGGGCCCTTACCGTGCTGGCGGACCGAGTCGCCCCGTCAAGGACGTGCCGTTGTACACCGTGTGAGACCTCCCGAGCGCTGATTCGTCGCGCGTCGCGCAGCCGTGTCTGCGTGCCGCGCTGCTTTTTGCTGCGGACTTCTCACTGAAACCGGTGTACTTCTGTGCTCACCACCTGGGTGGTCATGCCCACCTGCCTGCCCGTTGTCCTGCGCCGCTGCCACGCCTGCCCGTCCGAGCGCTTCCGGGCGAACGGCAGGTTCCGGGTCAACGCCCACCACAAGCTCCTCGACGTCTGGCTCCTCGTGCTGTGCGTCCGCTGCGGCGCGACGGCGAAACTCACGGTCCTGGAGCGGGTCAACGTGCGCTCCGTGCGCCCGGAGTTGCTGGACCGGCTGCACGACAACGACCCCGCCCTGGCCGCCGAGCTGCTCCATGACCCGCTCGTGCGGCGCCGCAACCGGGTCGCCCTCGACTGGACGGGCGCCTGGCGCCTGGACACCGGCGGCCCGGACCGTCCGGACGGTGAGGTGATCGACGTGTCGGTCCGCTTCGCCGCCCCGATTCCGGTCCGGCCGGTGCGGCTGGTCGCGGAGGGCTGCGGCCTTGCGCAGGCCGAGGTCGAACGGCTGGCCGCGGCGGGCAGGCTGGTCTCGGCGGTCCGCCTGACCGGCAGGCTCTGCGGCGACTTCACCTTCACGCTCAAGCGCTGAGCCCCGGCCCGGCGTACCCGTCAACCGGCGTGCAGCATCAGCCCGATGCCCGCCACCAGCAGCCCCGCGGCCACCAGCCGCGGGGCCCCGAACCGCTCCTTGAAGAAGACGGCTCCGATGCCCGCGCCCACGATGATGGACGACTCCCGCAGCGCCGCGATCGGGGCCAGTTCCGCCCTCGTCTGGGCCCACAGCACGAGCGCGTACGCCGTGACCGACAGGGCGGCGCCGAGGAGGCCGAGGGCGGCGAAGGGGCGCAGGAGTTCCGCGGTCCGCGCGCGCCACCGGGTGAGCGCGTACGCGGGCAGGACGACGCCCTGGATCGCCATCAGCCAGGCGATGTAGCCGAGGGAGGTGCCGGAGGCGCGGACGCCCAGGCCGTCGACGACCGTGTACGCCGCGATCGTCAGCCCGGTCGCCAGCGCGGCGCCGATCGCCGCCCAGTCGGGCCGGCGTCCGCGCAGCCCCCACAGGGCGACGCCGGTCAGGCCCGCGCAGGACAGGGCGACACCGGCGGCGGCCCAGCCGTCGGGGACCTCGTGGGCGAAGAGGGCGGCGAGCAGGGTGACGACGAGCGGGGCGGTGCCGCGCGCGATGGGGTAGGCCTGCCCGAAGTCGCCGAGCCGGAACGACCGCATCAGCAGCGCGTAGTACGCGATGTGGACGGCGGCGGAGGAGAGCAGGTACGGCCACGCGCCGGCCGCCGGGACCGCCGTGAACGGCATCAGGGCCAGCCCGATGACCGCTCCGCCGCCCGCGATCAGGGTGAATCCGACGAGCTTGTCGGTGATGCGGTGGGCGATGGCGTTCCAGCTCGCGTGGGTCACCGCGGCCAGCAGGACGGCGGCGGCGACCAGCGGTGTCACGGGGTGCGCTCGCGCACGTCCGCGAGGGTGGCGCCGGCGTGCGCGACGAGGTCCCCGGGCGCGATGGGGAAGACGGTGTGCGGGGTGCCGGCCGCGGCCCACACCACGTCGTGCGCGAGCAGCGAGCGGTCCGCGAGGACCCGCGTCTTCGTACGGTGCCCGAAGGGCGGTACGCCGCCGATGGCGTACCCGGTCGTCTCCCGTACGACGTCCGCCTTGGCCCGGGTGACCTGGGTGGCGCCGAGTTCCTTGCGCACCAGGTCGACGTCGACCCGGGACGCCCCGTCCATCAGCACCAGCACCGGCACCCCGTCGGCCGCGAACACCAGCGACTTGCAGATCTGGCTCAGCTCGCAGCCGATCGCCGCGGCGGCCTCGGCCGCGGTGCGGGTGGCGTCGGGGAAGCGGCGGACGCGGTCCCGCAGCTCGGCGAGGCCGAGTTCCTGGAGCGCCGTGGCGAAACGGGGGTGGGCGGTCTCCGAAGTCGTCATGAACGGCACGCTAGCGGTAGGTGTACCGACCAGGCGACCGGGTTACGGCTCCCCTGTCCCCTGCTCCGCACGGGCGCCGCCCACTTCAGGGCCAGGGCCTCGCGGGTGGTCCCGGCGGAGCGGGAGCCGAGCGGGGTGCGCATGGCGCGCTCGTTCTCGAAGAGCACGAGCGTGTTCTCGCGGACCGGCTCGTCCGAGCCCCCGGCGAGGACGCCCTTGGCTCCGTCCGGGGCGGCGTTCAGGGCGACGGCGGACACGCCGTCGAAGGGGAAGAGGAGCCACCGGGTGCCGAGGCGGCCCAGGAACGCCTTGGTCTTCGGCTTCTTCGCGAAGCGCGAGCCCGTGAGGAGGGCGACGGCCCCGGCCCCCGCACCGGCGACGGGGCCGCCGGCGAGGGGAGGACAGGACGGCGAAGGCCTTTCGGAAGGGATCGGGCTGATGTGATCCACGATCCCGGTCGGCGCCGCGCGTCACGAGGGAGCGGCCTCCCGGACCCGGGGTGGAGCGCACTGCACCACCGGGGCCCGGAAGGCCGCGTCGGCGAGCCCGGACGGCCGGACCGCTCAGGCCCGCACCAGCTCCCGGTCCTCGTCGGGGTCCGCGTCCTTGCCGGTGGCCGCGTCGGCCGGGGTGCGCAGCCCCTCGCCCTCGACGTCCACGTTGGGCAGCGCCCGGTCCAGCCACCGCGGCAGCCACCAGGCCCGCCGCCCGAGCAGCGCCAGCACCGCCGGCACGATCGCCATCCGCACCACGAACGCGTCGAAGAAGACGGCGATCGCGAGACCGAACCCGATCATCTTGATCATGGACTCGCTGGAGGTGATGAAACCGCCGAAGACGGCGATCATGATGATCGCGGCGGCGGCCACCACCCGGGCGCTGTGCCGGAAGCCGGTGACCACGGCCTGGCCCGGCGTCTCGCCGTGCACGTACGCCTCGCGCATGCGGGTCACGAGGAACACCTCGTAGTCCATCGCCAGGCCGAAGACCACGCCCACCATGAAGATCGGCATCATCGACATGATCGGCCCGGTCTGCTCGACGCCGAGCAGACCGCCGAGCCAGCCCCACTGGAAGACCGCGACCACCGCGCCGAGCGCGGCCAGCACGCTGAGCAGGAAGCCCAGGGCCGCCTTCAGCGGCACCAGGATGGAGCGGAACACCGCGATCAGCAGGAGGAAGGCGAGTCCGACCACCAGGCCGAGGTACGGGATCAGCGCGTCGTTGAGCTTCTGCGAGAAGTCGATGTTCATCGCCGTGGTGCCGGTGACCAGCACCTTCGCGTCCGTGTCGGCGCGGACGCCGGCGCCCTTGGCGCGGATGGCGTGCACCAGGTCCTCGGTCTCGGCCGAGGACGGCTTGGAGCCCGGGACGACGGTGATCATCGCGGTGTCGCCGGCCTTGTTGAAGACCGCCGGGGTCACCGCGGTGACGTCCTTCATCCCCTTGATGCCGTCGGCGACGGTGCCGGCCGCCGCCTTGGGGTCGGCGCTGTCCTTGGCGTCGACGACGATCATGAGGGGGCCGTTGAAGCCGGGCCCGAAGCCCTCGGAGAGCAGGTCGTAGGCGCGGCGCTGGGTGGTGGACGTCGGCTGGGAGCCGTCGTCGGGCAGCCCGAGCTCCAGCTGGGTGGCCGGCAGGGCGACCGCCCCGAGGCCGACCACGCCGAGCAGCAGCACGGCGGCCGGGCGGCGGACGACGAAGCTCGCCCAGCGCTCGCCCAGGCCGGGCCTGCCCTGCGCACTCCCCGTGTTCTTGCGGCGCTTCTCGCCCGCCGCCCTGACCTTGCGGCCCGCGTAGCCGAGCAGCGCCGGGATCATGGTCAGCGCGATGAGGACGGCGACCAGGACCGTGCCGGCCGCGGCGAGGCCCATCTTGGTCAGCATCGGCACGCCGACGACCGACAGGCCGGCCAGCGCGATCACGACCGTGAGGCCGGCGAAGACGACGGCCGAGCCGGAGGTGCCCAGGGCGCGGCCGACCGCCTCCTCGCGGTCCCGGCCCTCGGCCAGCTCGCCGCGGTAGCGGGAGACGATGAACAGGGCGTAGTCGATGCCGACCGCGAGGCCGATCATCAGGGCGAGGGTGGAGGTGGTGTCGCCGAGGTCGAGGGTCTTGGCCAGCGCGGTGATGGTGGAGACGCCGATGCCGACGCCGACGATCGCGGTCAGCAGCGGCAGTCCGGCCGCGACCAGCGAGCCCAGGGTGATGACCAGGACGACGGCGGCGATGGCGAGGCCGACGACCTCGCCGGCCGCCCCCGCCTCGGCCCCGGCCTGCAGCGCGTCACCGCCGACCTCGACGGTCAGCCCGGCGTCCCGCGCCTGCTGGGCGGTGTCCTCCAGGGCGTCGCGGGAGGCGTCCTTGAGCTCCATCCCGGACTTGTCGTAGCGCACGGAGGCGTAGGCGACGGTGCCGTCCTTGCTGACGGCGTTCGCCTTGTACGGGTCGGCGACGGAGGCGACCTCGGAGCCGTCGGCCAGCTCCCGCACCGTCTTCTCGACGGTCGCCTTGTTGCCGGCGTCGGTCATCTTCTCGCCGGCCGGTGCCTTGAAGACGACGCGGGCGGTGGCCCCGTCGGAGCTGGAGCCGGGGAAGCGCTGGTCGAGCAGGTCGAAGGCCTTCTGCGCTTCGGTGCCGGGGATCGAGAAGGAGGTGGAGCCGGCGGCGGGCGCGGAGGCCGCGGCGACCCCGACGAGGGTCAGCAGGGCCACCCAGAACAGGGCGACGAAGTGCCGTCGCCTGAAGGCGAACCGGCCGAGTCGATAGAGGAACGTGGCCACGAGGGGCGTACTCCCGGTCAGGTCGTTGATGGTGCGGGCAGGGGTGATCAGCCCGGCGGGGAGGCAGGGGTGATCGTCCCGACGACTTGAGCGGTGACGTCAGGTGGGCGGGGAGGTGCGGGGAGGGGTCAGGCGCCGAGGGCGGGGAGGACCACGGCGTCGATGTACGACAGGAGGAATTCCTGGGTCGGCGGCTGCTCGTCGATCATCGTGCGGGCGGCGAACCCGCCGATCATCATGTGCATCACGTAGTCGATCGCGGGGTTGTCGGGGCGGACCTCGCCCCGGTCGACCGCCCGTCGAAGCACACGGCGGAACTCCGCCACCTCGGGCTCGATGAGGTGGTCGCGGAACGCCCTCAGCAGGTCCGGGTTGCCGTGGATCGCCATGGCCAGGCCCCGCATCAGCGCGGAGTTCTGCTCCATCTCGCAGTCGTCCGAGGCCAGGATCAGGGCGTGCAGGTCTCCTCGGAGGGAACCGGTGTCGACCTTCTCGACGGCGGGCTTGTTGTGCCGCACCGCCTTGGCCACCAGCTCGGCCTTGCCGCCCCACTGGCGGTAGAGCGTCGCCTTGCTGGACCGGGTGCGCGCGGCCACGGCGTCCATGGTGAGGGCGTCGTAGCCGACTTCCCGGAGCAGGTCGAGCACGGCCTCGTACAGCTCGGCCTCGCGCTCGGGCGTGATCCGACTGCGACGCGCCGTTGCGACCTCAGTCATGCCACTCACCTTCCGGCTCCGGATTGCGCTGCTTCGTACGCTCCTGAAGATACCCTGAAGTCGTGCGAAACGAAACCGTTTCGTACGTGTGCTGGCTCACGAAGGTAAGAGGTACGTAAGCGTGGGGAACCGTCCGCCGCGCGACCCGCCCGGTTGAGTTGCCCGCCCCCCGGTGGCGGAAAAGCATGGGGAGGTGAGCTATCTGCGCCTTCCGCATCTGAGCGGCGACCTGTTGTGCTTCGTGGCCGAGGACGACCTCTGGCTGGCCCCTCTCGACGGCCCGGGCCGCGCCTGGCGGCTGACCGTGGACCGCACCAAGGCCGGCCACCCCCGCTTCTCCCCCGACGGCCGCCTGATCGCGTACACGAGCTGGCGCAGTCTGGCCCCCGAGATCCACGTGGTGCCGGTGGACGGCGGGCCGAGCCGGCAGCTGACGTACTGGGGGTCCCCCGACACGCAGGTCTGCGGCTGGACCGGCAACGGCACCATCCTCGCCGTCGGCTCGCACGGCGAGCCCTTCTCCTACTTCACCTGGGCCTACAAGGTCTCCCCCGACGGCGACCCCGGCCGCAAGCTGCCCTGGGGCCCGGTCTCCGACATCCAGGTCGCCGAGATCGACGGCGAGCGCAGGACCCTGCTGCTCACCGGCACCCCACCGCACGAACCGGCCGCCTGGAAGCGCTACCGGGGCGGCGCCACCGGCAGGCTGTGGCTGCACGGCGAACAGCTGCTGGCCGACCTCGACGGCCATCTGCACTCCCCCATGTTCGTCGGCGGCCGGATCGCCTTCCTCTCCGACCACGAGGGCATCGGCAACCTCTACTCCTGCGCCTACGACGGCTCCGACCTGCGCCGCCACACCGACCACGACGCCTTCTACGCCCGGCACGCCTCCAGCGACGGCACCCGGGTGGTCTACCAGTGCGCGGGCGACCTGTGGATCGTCGACGACCTCTCCGCCGAGCCGCGCCGGCTCGATGTCCGGCTGAGCGGGCCGCGCGCGGGGCGCCGTCCCTACCAGGTGCCGGCCGGCCGGCACGTGGACGGCATCTCCGTGGACGAGACGGGCCGCGCGAGCGCCGTCGTCGTCCGCGGCAGCCTGTACTGGCTGACCCACCGCGACGGCCCGGCCCGTACGATCACCGACACGCCCGGCGTACGGGTCCGGCTGCCGGAGATGCTCGGCTCGGCCGGCCAGGTCGCGTACGTGACCGACGCCGAGGGCGAGGACGCGGTCGAGATCGCCTATCTGCCGCGCGCGACCGGCGACCGCGAGCCGCGCCGGCTGGCCTCCGGCGAACTGGGCCGGGTCCTGGAGATGGTCTCCGACCCCCGGGGCGAGCGCCTCGCGATCGCCGCGCACGACGGGCGGCTGCTGCTGCTCGACGTGACGGAGGATTCCAACGGCGAGGTCACCGAGCTGATCCGGTCCGCCAACGGCCCCGTGCGCGACCTCGCGTTCTCGCCGGACGGGGGGTGGCTGACGTGGTCGCACCCGGGCATCGGCCGCTCCCTGCGCCAGATCAAGATGGCCCGGATCTCCCCGAAGGCAGGCGGGGACCGCCTGGTCGTCGACGTGACCAACGGCCGCTTCGAGGACGAGAACCCGGTGTTCACGCGGGACGGCCGCTACTTGGCGTTCCTGTCCTGGCGCGGCTTCGACCCGGTGTACGACGTCCACACCGGGGACCTGTCCTTCCCGCTCGGCTGCCGTCCCTACCTCGTGCCGCTGAACTCGGCCACCCCCTCCCCCTTCGCCCTGAACCCCGAGGGGCGGCCCGCAGCCGGGGGGCTGGACCCCGTGGAGGAGGACGAGGGCGACGGCGCGGTGACCGTCGAGGTCGAGGGGCTGGAGAGCCGGGTCACCCCCTTCCCGGTCGCCGCCTCCAAGTACTCGGCGCTGTACCCGGTGGCGGGCGGCGGGCTGGTGTGGCTGCGCTGGCCCATCTCGGGCGCGCTGGGCGAGACCTTCGCCAACCCGGACGACACCACGGGCCGGCCGACGCTGGAGTACTTCACCATCGGCAAGGCGAAGAAGTCCGAACTCGTCGACCACCTCGACTGGTTCGCGGTCAGCGGCGACGGCACCCGGCTGGTGGTGGTCGACGAGGGCGACCTGCGCGCGGTCCCCTCGACCGAGTCCGGCGACGGCGACACCACGGTCTGGATCGACCTGCGCCGCATCCTGCACGAGGTCGACCCGGCCGCCGAGTGGCGCCAGGCGTACGCGGAGGCGGGCCGGCTGATCCGGGCGTACTTCTGGGACCCGGGGATGTGCGGCATCGACTGGGACGCCGTCCTCGACCAGTACCGTCCGCTGGTCGAACGGGTGGCCTCCCCCGACGAGTTCGCCGACCTGCTGCGCGAGGTCCTCGGCGAGCTGGGCACCTCCCACGCCTACGTCAGCGCGGCCCGCCGCAACGAGGGCCCGCCGCACTACCAGCGCCCGCAGGGCCTGCTCGGCGCCAACTTCGTGTGCCGGGACGAGGGCTGGGTGGTCAAGCGGATCCTGCCCGGCGACTCCTCCGACTCCAAGGCCCGCTCGCCGCTGGCCGGCACCGGCATCCGGGAGGGCGCGGTCCTCACCCACGTCGACGGCCGCCCGGTGGACCCGGTGACCGGCCCCTACCCGCTGCTCGCCGGGGCGGGCGGCACGACCGTGGAGCTCACCTTCACCCCGGCGGAGGGCGAGGCGGGCCGCTCCCGGCGGGTGGCGGTCGTCCCGCTGACCGACGAGCGGCCCCTGCGCTACCAGGACTGGGTGGCCAAACGCCGGGCGGTGGTACGGGAGTTGAGCGGCGGCCGGTGCGGCTATCTGCACATCCCCGACATGGGCGGCTCGGGCTGGGCCCAGTTCAACCGGGACCTGCGCATGGAGATGTCCCGGCCCGCCCTGATCGTGGACGTGCGCGGCAACGCGGGCGGCCACATCAGCGAACTGGTCGTGGAGAAGCTGACCCGCACGATCCTGGGCTGGGACCTGACGCGCAACGCCCAGCCGGTGTCGTACGCCTCCAACGCCCCCCGCGGACCCGTCGTGGCCCTCGCCGACGAGGCGACCTCCTCCGACGGCGACATGATCACGGCGGCCTTCAAGCTCCTGAAGCTGGGCCCCGTCGTCGGCCAGCGCACCTGGGGCGGAGTCGTCGGCATGACCGGCCGGCACGAACTGGGCGACGGCACGGTGATCACCGTACCGATGAACGCGGCCTGGTTCGACGCGTACGGCTGGGGCGTGGAGAACAAGGGCGTCACCCCGGACCTGGAGATCCTGCGCACGCCCCTGGACTGGGCGGAGGGCCGCCACGCCCAACTGGACGACGCCGTACAACTCGCCCTGGACCTGCTGAAGTCGAACCCGCCGGCCAGTCCCCCGGACTACTCCGGCGTACCGGACCGCTCACGGCCGAAGCTGCCACCGCGCCGTACGTGAAGAAGGCCGCACCTGAAGAAGGGCGTCCGTGAAGGGGTACGTGAAGAAGGGCACCCCCTGCACGGGGGCGCCCTTCTCAGTCAGTGCAGGATGCCGACGTCAGACGTCGAAGTCCTGGTCGAGACGGTCCTGCTCCTCGGAGAGGCGCTCCGTCTCCTCGTCACGCATGCGGTCGCGGTCCTGACCGCCCTGCCGTCCGCGCTGCTGGGCCTGCTCCCGGCCCTGCTGGGCCTTCTGCTTGGCCTGCTGCTGCCACTGCTCGGACTTGTCCTGGAACTGGTCCTTCATACCCATGTGGGTTCACTCCCGTGGGGGTGAGGGGAAGAGCCCCTGGCCGGGGCCTCGACCAGATTCACACGCCCGGACACGCTCCGCATGTCGATCAGTCACGCTGCGTAGCGCGCGCCTCCTCGTCCGCCGCCCCACCTGCGCCGACGAGCCCGTTGCGCATCCCCGCCAGCCGGGGCGCGAACCGCTTCATCTCCCGCTGGCCGACCGTGCCGATGATCCCCGGCAGGTACCCGCGCACCCCCTGCATCCCGCGCAGCCACCACTGCCCGTAGACATGACTCGCGCGCCGCTCGATGCCGGCCACGAGCCGGTCGACGGCCGGGCCCAGCGGATACGTCTTGTTGGACGGCCACGGCAGCCGCTGCCGCAACTCCCGCATGACCTCGTCCTGGTCGGCGCCGCGCACCATGTCGGTGTCGGTCCACGACAGGTACCCGACCCCGACCCGCACCCCCCGGTAGCCGACCTCGGCCCGCAGACTGTGCGCGAACGCCTCCACACCGGACTTGGAGGCGCAGTACGCGGTCATCATCGGCGCCGGGGTGATCGCGGCGAGGGAGGCGATCTGCAGCAGGTACCCCCGGCTCTCCGTCAGCACCGGCAGGAAGGCCCGGGCCGTCACCGCCGACCCGACGAGGTTGACCTCGATCACCCGCCGCCAGGACTCCGGATCGGAGTCGACGAAGGGCCCGCCGGTCGCGACACCGGCGTTGGCGACCACGATGTCGACCTTCCCGAACCGCTCCTTGACCTCCCGCGCCACCCGCGCCATCGCCTCGTGGTCGGTCACGTCGGCGTACCAGTGGTCGCTGTCGGTGTGCAGCCGCTCCGCGACCTGCTTGAGGGCGTCCGGCTCCAGCCCCACCAGCGCCACCTTGACCCCGCGCGCGGACAGTTTGCGCGCGAGCAGCTCACCGACCCCGCGTGCGGCGCCCGTGACGACCGCGACCTGGCCCTCCAGACTCACCCTGCTCATGCACCCTCCTTGATCGTCGCGTACGTCGTCACGAGCTCCCGGATCCGGGCCGTGACCAGCTCCGGCGCCTCCACCGGCGTCATGTGGCCGAGCCCCGGCAGCTCGGTCAGGCCCACGCAGTTCGGCAGCGCCTCGGCCAGCGCCCGGGCCTGCACCGGCGGGGTGAGCCGGTCGGCGGTGCCCACGACGACCGCCGTCGGCACCCTCAACTCCCGTACCGCGTGGTCGAGGTCGAGCAGGTCCAGCACCTGCGACCAGGCGTGGCGCACCGTGCGCGGGCAGGCGTGCACGATCCGCGCGCACGCCTCCACCATGTGCGGCGCCGAACCGGGCCCCATCGTGCCGTACTTGAGGATCCGCCGCGCGAGGGGCGTGACCGGCCCGAGCGGTGCTCGCGAGCCGAGGATGTGCTTGGTCAGCCAGGTCCGCAGCGGGCCCGCCCCGATCGGTACGACGGTCGACTCGGCGACCAGCCGCGAGGAGCCGGTGCTGCACAGCAGGACGGCGGCGGCGTGCTCCCGCAGGCCCGGCCGGGTGGCGGCCGCCATCACCGTCATGCCGCCCATGGAGTGCCCGGCGATCACCGCCTTCTCGCCGGGTTTCAGGGTGGCGTGCAGGACGGCTTCGAGGTCGTCCGCGAGCGCCTCCGTGCTGCACGCCGGGCTGGCCGGGCTGCGGCCGTGGCCGCGCTGGTCGTAGGCGATGACCCGGTGGTCGGCGGACAGGTCGCGGATCTGCGCCGCCCAGAAGGCGGTGGAGCAGGTCCAGCCGTGGGCGAGGACGACGGCGGGCGCGCCCTCGGGTCCGTGCACCTCGACGTGCAGGCGGGCTCCGTCGGCGGAGGTGACGGTGAGTTCGCGGTCGGGGGCGGGCGGGGCGTAGGGGCCGGAGGCGACGTGCAGCAGGCGGCTCACGCGGACACCTCCGCCCGGGTGCTCCGGCCGGCCGGCACGCGCAGGACCTCGTACTCCGCGAGGTCCACCCGCCGTGTCGCCCGCCGGAACTCGGTGGTCGTGCCGGGCCAGATGGTGGTGTTGCGGCCGTTCGCGTCGAGGTACCAGCTGGTGCAGCCGCCGGTGTTCCACACCGTCCGCTTCATCCGGTCCTGCACCCGGCGGTTCCAGGCGGCGACGGCGCTCGGGCGGGCGTCCAGGGCCACCCGGCCGCCGAGCACGTCCAACTGCCGTACGTAGTCCGCCAGGTAGTTGAGCTGGGACTCGATCATCAGGATCATCGAGGAGTTCCCGAGGCCGGTGTTGGGCCCGATGATCGTCATCCAGTTGGGGAAGCCGGCCGCGGAGGCGCCGCGCAGGGCCTCCATGCCGTCCTTCCACACCTCGGCGAGGGTCCTGCCCTCCGCGCCCACCACGCGCTCGGCGATCGGCATGTCCGTGACGTGGAAGCCCGTACCGAAGACGATCGCGTCGACCTCGGCCTCGCTGCCGTCGGCGGCCACGACGGTGGACCCGCGCACCTCGCTCAGTCCGCTGGCGACGACGTCCACGTTGGGCTGGGCGAGCGCCGGGTAGTACGTGCTGCTGAGCAGGATCCGCTTGCAGCCGATGCGGTAGTCGGGGGTGAGCTTGGCGCGCAGGGCGGGGTCCTTGATGGCCCGCGCCATGTTGCGCTTGGCCAACTGCTCCACGAAACCGAGCTCGTCGGGGTGCTTGGTGAACGCCTGCACCTGCAACTCCCGGATGCCCCACAGCAGTCCGCGGCGGGCCTGGGTGGTGAAGGGCAGCGCCCGGTGCAGGGCCCGCTCGACGCCGCTGATGGCGCGGTCGACGCGGGGCATGACCCACGGCGGGGTGCGCTGGAAGAGGGTCAGCCGGGAGACCTGCGGCTGGATGCTCGGCACGATCTGGATGGCCGACGCGCCGGTGCCGACCATGGCGACGCGCTTGCCGCGCAGGTCGTAGTCGTGGTCCCAGCGCGCGGAGTGGAAGACCTTGCCGGGGAAGGAGTCGAGCCCCGGGATGTCCGGGATCTTCGGGTCGGACAGCGGCCCGGTGGCGGACACGACGAGGTCCGCGGAGAGGTTGCCGCTGGTGGTCTCGATGTCCCAGCACAGCCGCTCGGCGTCCCAGGTCATCATCTTCACCTCGGAGTCGAGGCGGATGTGCGGCCGCAGCCGGAAGACGTCCGCGACGTGCTCCAGGTAGGCGCGGATGTGCTCCTGCCCGGAGAAGGTGCGCGGCCAGTCCGGGTTGGGCGCGAAGGAGAACGAGTACAGGTGGGAGGGGACGTCGCAGGCGCACCCGGGATAGCTGTTGTCCCGCCAGGTGCCGCCCACGCTTGCGGCCCGCTCCAGCACCACGAAGTCGGTGACGCCCTCGCGTCGCAGCCGTACGGCGGCCCCCAGCCCGCCGAACCCGGACCCGATCACCGCCACCCGCACATGCTCGTGTTCCGCCATGCCGTTGCCCTTCACTCTGCAACTCTGCCAGTGAACACTGGCGCAATGGGGAGAGTAGAGCAGCTTCGTACTGATGGGTAGGGGTGCGGCCGAGGAAGTTACCGGGGGTACGGCATAGGGTGCCGTCGTGACCGAGAAGCGCGAGTACCGCATGGAGGAACTGGCCCGCCTGGCCGGCATCACGGTGCGCACCCTGCGGTTCTACCGCGAACGCAAGCTGATCCCGCCGCCCCGCCGCGAGGGCCGCATCGCCTGGTACGACGACCACCACCTGGCCCGCCTGCGCACCATCGCGGCACTGCTGGAGCGCGGCCACACCCTCACCGGCATCGCGGAACTGGCGGAGGCCCTGGACCACGGGCGCGACGTGGCCGACGTGCTGGGCGTCACGCCCACCGAGGAGGAGCCGGTCCGCCTCACCCCCGAGGAACTCGCCGCGCGCTTCGAGGGCCAGGTCACCCCCGAGAACCTCGCCGCCGCCCTGGACCTCGGCTACCTCGGCACCGACGGCGACGAGATCGTCCACATCAGCCGCCGCCTGCTGGACGTCTCCTCCGCCCTGGTCCGCGAGGGCATCCCCCTCGCCGAGGTCCTGGCGGCGGGCGCCCGCGTCCGCGAACACGTCGACGAACTCGCGGAGATGTTCGCGACCCTGGTCCTGCGCCACGGCACGGAATCCGACCTCCACCGCCTGCGCCCCCTCGCGCGGAGCGTGGTGGAGGCGGAACTGTCACTGGCCCTGGACCGGCGGTTGCGCAAGCGGGACGAGGAGTCCTACACCCCCAGGTCGTAGACCACGGTCACGGGCGCGTGGTCCGACCAGCGTTCGGCGTGCGTCGCCGCGCGCTCCACGTAGGCCTTCGCGGCCTTCGCGGCCAGGCCCGGCGTCGTGACCTGGTAGTCGATGCGCCAGCCGGTGTCGTTGTCGAACGCCCGTCCCCGGTACGACCACCAGGTGTACGGCCCCTCCACCTCCGGATGCAGGGCCCGTACGACGTCGACGTACCCCCCGTCCTCCGGGTCGAAGACCTGCGTCAGCCACGCCCGTTCCTCCGGCAGGAAGCCGGAGTTCCTGGTGTTGCCGCGCCAGTTCCTGAGGTCGGCCTGCCGGTGGGCGATGTTCCAGTCGCCGCAGACGACCACCTCGCGCCCGTCGGCGGCGGCGCGCTCGCGCAGGGACTTGAGGTACACGAGGAACTCGGCCATGAAGCGGACCTTCTCGTCCTGCCGCTCGGTGCCGACCTCGCCGGAGGGGAGGTAGAGGGAGGCGACCGTGACGCCGGGCAGGTCGGCCTCGACGTAGCGCCCGGCGCTGTCGAACTCCGTCGAGCCGAAGCCGACCTGGACGCGGTCGGGCTCGCGGCGGGTGTAGAGGGAGACGCCGGCGCGGCCCTTGGCGGCGGCGGGGGCGTGCAGCACGTGCCAGCCGTCGGGCGCGCCGGCCGCCTCGGGCAGCTGGTGCGGCTCGGCGCGGACCTCCTGGAGGCACAGCACATCGGCGGAGGTGTCGGCGAGCCATTCCACGAAGCCCTTCTTCGCGGCGGCGCGCAGGCCATTGACGTTGACGGAGGTCACAGTGAGCACGCGGGAACGATACCGGCACACTGGATCGGGTCCAGATTCCCGTCAGCCCTCTCTACGCATAGGTGTACGGTCTCCAGCATGAACATACGTCGCGTCCCCTTCGACCACCCGGACGCCGTCAAGCTCAACGACGAGGTCCAGGCCGAATACCACGTCCGCTACGGCGACGGTGGAGACGCCACTCCCCTCGACCCCGCGGACTTCGAGCCGCCGAACGGCGTGTACCTCATCGCCTACGACGCGCTCGGCAGCCCCGTCGCCACCGGCGGCTGGCGCGCCCAGGACGCCAACGGCGAGGGCAACCGCGACGGGGACGCCGAGCTCAAGCGCATGTTCGTGGTGGAGTCCATGCGGGGCCGCGGTCTCGCCCGGCGCGTCCTGGCCGCCCTGGAGGAGGACGCGCGGGCGGCCGGGCGGGTGCGGATGGTCCTGGAGACCGGCACGAAGCAGCCGGAGGCCATCGCGCTGTACACGTCCAGCGGGTACGAGCCGTGCGAGAAGTTCGGGTACTACCGGTTCCACGAGGCGAGCCGGTGTTTCGCCAAGGATCTGAGGGCCTGACCCCGAGGCTCTGGAGATCTTCGGCCGAGGCTCTCAGGATCTGAGGTAGGCGAGGACCGCCAGTACCCGCCGGTGGGTGTCGTCCGCCGGCGGCAGGTCCAGCTTGGTGAGGATGGAGCCGATGTGCTTGCCGACGGCCGCCTCGGACACCACCAGCGCCCGCGCGATCGCGCTGTTCGACCGGCCCTCGGCGACCAGCGCGAGCACCTCCCGCTCCCGCGGGGTGAGCCGCGCGAGCGGATCGCGGCGCCTGCGCAGCAGTTGCCGTACGACCTCGGGATCGACCACCGTGCCGCCGGCCGCGACCTCGCGCAGGGCGTCGACGAACTCCTCGACCTGGCCCACCCGGTCCTTGAGCAGATAGCCGACGCCCGTGCCGTCGCCGGAGTCGAGCAGTTCTGCGGCGTACGCCCGCTGCACGTACTGGCTGAGCACCAGCACCGGCAGCCCGGGCCGCTCCGCGCGCATCCGTACGGCCGCGTGCAGGCCCTCGTCCTGGAAGCCGGGCGGCATGCGGACGTCCGTCACGACGACGTCCGGCGCGTGCCCGGCGACGGCGGCCAGCAGGGCGTCCGCGTCGCCGACCGCCGCCACGACCTCGTGCCCGAAACGGCCGAGCAGTCCGGCGATCCCCTCGCGCAGCAGCACGCTGTCCTCGGCGAGGACTATCCGCAGGGGTCGGTCGGTGTCGGCCGGCAAGGGAACTCCGCTCGCAGCAGGGTCGGTCCGCCCGGCGGGCTGGACAGGGAGAGTCTGCCATCGAGCACCGACACCCGGTCGGCGAGCCCGGTCAGGCCGGTGCCGGCGTCCGGGTCCGCTCCCCCGCGCCCGTCGTCGCGGACGCACAGCACCAGCCGTCGGCCATCGTGCCCTGCGCGCACCTCGGCGCGGCTCGCCCCGCTGTGCTTGGCGATGTTCGCCAGCGCCTCGCAGACGACGAAGTAGGCGGCGGCCTCGACGGCCCCGGGCAGGCGCGCGGGGAGGTCGACGCGCAGGTCCACGGGGACGGCGCTGCGGTCGGCCGCGTCGGCCACGGCCGCTGCGAGGCCGTAGTCGGTGAGCACCTTGGGGTGGATGCCGTGGACGGTCTCGCGCAGCGCCGCGAGAGCCTGGCCGGCCTGCTCGTGCGCCTTGGCCAGCTGGTCGGCGAGGGCGCCCGGCGGGGCGTCGAGGCGGGCGAGGCCGAGGGTCATGGTGAGGGCGACGAGCCGTTGTTGTGCGCCGTCGTGCAGGTCGCGCTCGATGCGCCGGCGCTCGGCTTCGAAGGCGTCGACGAGGCGTACGCGGGAGCGCGCGAGCTCGATGACGCGCGCGCTGTCGCCCGCGGGCGCCGGGGGCGCGATCATGAGGCGCGCGAGCTCGGCGCGCGCTCCCGCGAACACGCCCAGGGCGTACGCCCCTGTCACGAGCAACACCACTCCGGCGCACGCCACCATGAACGCGCCGGGCAGCGTGCTCACGCACCCCCCCTTCACCACCTTCGCCTCGCCGGAGACGCCGACCAGCACCGGCGTGGCGATCATGGACAGCGGGACGCCGGCCGCGAGGGCGACGGCGAGCGCGTCGAGCGGCCACAGCACGGCGCCGGTCAGCAGCGCGTACGCGAGCTCGCGCCAGGTCGCCGCCTCCCTCAGCCGGAGTGCGAGCCACGCGCGCAACCCCGGCGCGTCCGGCACCCTATGCGCCCCCACCGGCACGGCTCGCGCCCCCATCAGCCGCAGCCGCCACCGCTCCACGGCCGCCACGGGTATCCCGGCCAGCGCGGTGAGCGCCAGCAGCGCCAGCCCGACGAGGACGACGGCCAGCGCGCTCCCGGCGACGGCGCCGCCAACGACCGCCACGAGGACGGCCGCCCCGAGCGGTACCCCGCTCACCAGGAACGCCAGCGCCCGCCAGGGCCAGGCCGACCGCAGGTACCGGCGCCCGCCCAGCGCCTGCCAGATGTCCATGGCGATCACCGTAGGAGGGGGCCGGGCCCGTCGGCCATACGCCCTGGGCGAGGAAGGGGGGTATGCCTGGCCCTACCTCAAGTCTCGCCCCTGGCTGACTGCTTGGACCCCCGGTCCCAGGGTTTCGTGTCCTCACACCTCCGGACCCGCCGAACCCTCCGGCCCCCTGGTCGCCAAGGCCCTTCTGACCTGCGGGGCCGTCGGGGCCTCGGGCCTGCGGGCCTACGGGGCCTCGGAGCCTACGGGCCTACGGGGCCTCGGGGCCTGCGGGCCTACGGGCCTACGGGCCTACGGGCCTCGGAGCCTACGGGCCTACGGGGCCTCGGAGCCTGCGGGGCCTACTTGAGCTGCACTACCTGCCTGGTCTGCCCGGTCCTGTGCGGCCTGTGCGGCCTGTGCGGCCTGTGCGGCTGCCCAGCCTGGTGGGCCTGCCCGGCCTGTTCGGCCCCTGACGACTGTTGCGACGACTGAGGACGTGGGACATGAACGCCATCGAACTACGAGCGGTGACCCGGAAGTTCACGACCGGCGACGCGCGCCTGACCGCTCTCGACGACGTCTCGCTCGCCTTCCCGCGAGGCACGTTCACCGCCGTCATGGGCCCGTCCGGCTCGGGCAAGTCGACGCTGCTGCAGTGCGCGGCCGGCCTCGACCGGCCCACCTCGGGCTCGGTGCGGCTCGGCAGCACGGAACTGACGGAGCTCTCCGAACGCCGGCTGACCCTGCTGCGCCGCGAGCGCATCGGCTTCGTCTTCCAGTCCTTCAACCTGCTGCCCGCCCTGACCGCCGAGCAGAACGTCGCCCTCCCCCTGCGCCTGGCCGGCCGCCGCACACCGCGCGCCCGCGTGCGTGAGGCGCTGGAACGGGTCGGCCTGGGCGACCGCGTCCGGCACCGGCCCTCCCAGCTCTCCGGCGGCCAGCAGCAACGCGTCGCGCTCGCCCGCGCCCTGGTCACCCGGCCCGAGGTGCTGTTCGGCGACGAACCGACGGGCGCGCTGGACTCCCGTACCGGCCGCGAGGTCCTCGGACTGCTGCGCGGCATGGTCGACGCCGAGGGGCGGACGATCGTGATGGTCACCCACGATCCGGTGGCCGCGTCCTGGGCCGACCGGGTGCTGTTCCTGGTGGACGGCAGGCTGAACGGCGAGCTGGCAGGCGCGTCCGCCGCCGGCATCGCCGCCCGCATGACCTCGCTGGAGGCCGCGCCGTGCTGCTGATCGCCGTACGCACCCTGCGGACCCGTTGGGTCTCCTTCGTCGGCGGTTTCGTCGCGCTCGCGCTCGGCGTGGGGCTGGTCACCGTCATGGGCCTCGCGCTCGCCGCCGCGTCGGACACGCCGGAGCGGCATCCGGAACGGTTCGCGGCGGCCGGCGTCGTGGTGCGGGGGCAGGACACGCTGCGCGTGGGGGCGCAGGTCCGGGACCTGCCCGCCCCGCGCCCGGTTCCGGCCTCGACGGTCGCCGCTCTCAGGCGGCTGGGCGAGGTCACCGAGGACCGCTCCTTCGCCGTACGCGTGCAGGGCGGGCCGCGCGGGCTGGTGGGTCACCCGTGGTCGACGGCGGCGTTCGCGCCGTACGGACTGCGCGCGGGGCGGGCGCCCAGGGCGGCGGACGAGGTGGTGGCCACGGGCGCGTGGACGCGGCCGGGCCGGCTCCTGCGGACGGACTCGGGCACGGTGAGGGTGGTCGGCACGGTCCGCGCCCTGCCCTTCGAGCAGGCGCTGTTCTACACCGACGCGCGCGCCGCCCGGCTGTCTCCGGTGAGCACGCAGCTCGTCGTGCGCGCCGACGCGGCGGCGGTACGGCGGGTGGTGGGTAAGGCCGCCGAGGTGCTCACCGGTGACGCGCGGCGCCGCGCGGACGCCGACCCCGACCGCGACCGGGAGGCGGTCACGGCGTTGAACGCCCTCTTCGGCACGGCGGGCGGGGTGGCGGCCTTCGTGTCGGTGTTCGTGGTGGCGTCCACCTTCGCGTACACGGTGACCGCTCGGCGCCGGGAGTTCGGCCTGCTGCGCGCCACGGGCGCCACGCCGGGCCAGGTCCGCCGGAGCGTCTGCGCGGAGGCCCTGCTGGTCGGCGCGCTCGCCTCGGCGACGGGCTGCGCGCTGGGCGGATACGCGGCCCCCTGTCTGGCGGCGCGGGTGGTGGACGGCGGTCTGGCGCCGGCCTGGTTCGCGATCGGCGACCACGCCTGGCCGTACCACCTGGCGTTCTGGACCGGTCTGCTGGTCGCGCTGGGCGGCGCGCTGACCGCGTCCTGGCGCGCCGGCCGTACGGCTCCGACGGAGGCGTTGCGCGAGGCGTCGGCCGCCACCAGGCCGCTCGCCCCCGCCCGCCTCGTCACGGCCCCGGCCCTCCTCGTCACGGCGGCCGTGACCCTCGCCCTCACCCTGCTGACCGACCCGTCCGATCTGCTGCACCGCAAGACGTACGTCAGCCGCCCGCTGCTCCTGATCACCGGCGTGGCCCTGCTCTCCCCGGCCCTGATCCGCCCCTCGGTCCGTCTTCTGGCGCGCCTTCCCGGCGCCGTCGGCATGCTGGTCCGCGAGAACGCCGCCACCGCCGTCCACCGCACCGCGGCCGTGGCGGCCCCCGTCCTGGTCACGGTCGCCCTGACGGGCTCCCTCCTGGGCGCGACCGCGACCGTGACGGAGGCGAAGGCCACGGAGGCCCGCGCCCGCACCACCGCCGACTACGTCCTCACGACGCCGGACGCCTCCACCCCCTTCGTCCCCTCCACACTCCGCCGCCTGCGCGCCATCCCCGGCGCCGTGGTCTCCCCCACGGCGTCGACCGCCCTCTACGTCGTCGAGGACGGCGTGGCCCTGGTCAGGTCCGAGGCCCGCGCGGTGACGCCCCGCGCGCTCGCCGCGACGACTCATGTGCCCCTGGCCGCCGGCCGGCTCACCGCCCTGGACGACGAATCGATCGTCGTCAACGAGGAGTGGGCCACCCACACCGTCGGCCACCGGGTGACGGTCCGGCTCGCCGACGGCAGCCGCAGGTCCCTGCGCATCGCCGCGGTGATGCCGACGGGCACGGGCGACAACGGCGCGTACGTCACCCCGGCCAACGCGCCGGGCGCCCGCACCGACCGGGTGGACGTGACGGTGCGACCGGGCGCGGACGCGCGGGCGGTGGGAAGAGCGCTGCGGGCGGCGACGGCGGGCACGCCGGCCGAGGTGCTCCCCCGGCAACGCTGGCTGTCCGCCCATCACCCCGCGTCTCCCCGCACCACACGTCTGGGCCTCCTCCTCACCCTGGGGCTGGCGCTCCTCTACACGGCCGTCTCCCTTGCCAACACGGTCCTCATGACCACGACCGACCGCCGCGCCGAGCTGACGGCCCTCCGCCTGGCCGGGGCCACCCCCTCGCAGGTCCTGCGTCTGACCACCACGGAATCCCTGACAGCGGTGACGATCGGCGCCCTGCTGGGTCTGCTGATCACCACCGTCGACCTCCTGGGCATGCACACCGCCCTGACCCTGTTGTCGGCCCCCACCCCGTTCCACATGCCCTGGCTCCCCCTCGCCGCGGCCACGGCGGCCTGCGCGTCCCTGGCCGTCGCGACGGTGCTGCCGTCGACGGCCCTCACACTCCGCCATGGAAGCACGCGCCACTGACATTCACTCCCGCACGCGATTCGCACTCGATCACTCGATCGCACTCGATCGCGCTCGATCACTTCACCCGTCGTGGGTTGATCGTTTCCCGGCGGCTGTCGCGCAATGGACGCGTGGGCCCTCGTGGGTGCCGGTGCGTGTGGGGAGGTACGACGGCGACGGAGATCGGTCGTTGGATGGACGGTCTGGAGCAACGGGCGGCGCGATCCCTGCCCCCGGAGATCCACGGCTACTTCCGTCGGGGCGCCGGCGCGGGCCTGAGCGCGGCCGAGGCGAGCACTGCCTGGGACGGCTTCCGCCTGCGCCCGCGCGTCCTGCGTGACGTCTCCGCCTGTGACACGTCGACCACGGTGCTGGGCACCCCCGGTCGCGACGCCCGTGCTCGTCGCCCCGAGCACGTTGCAGCGCGCGGCGCATCCGGAGGGTGAGGCCGCCACCGCGCGCGGGGCCGTCGGCGCCGGTTCACTGCCGGCGGTGACGTCGAACACGGCGATCCCGTTCTCGGCGCTGCCGGCGAGCGGGGCGCCGTGGTGGGTGCAGGTCTACGTGGCCCGGGACCGTTCGCTGACGGTGGAGGTGCTGCGCCGGGCCGGGGCCGCGGGAGCGAGGGCGGTCGTCGTGCCCGCGGACACCCCGGTGATCGGTTCTCACGGCAAACCGGGCGCGCACGTGGCGGACTTCGTCGGTCCGGAGGACCTGTACGGCAACATGCCCGGCACGCCGTCCCGGGAGGCGGCCGCACACGCCCCGGACCTCACGCCGTCCGTCATCGCCTAACTCCGCGAGCAGACAGGTCTGCCCGTGGTCGTCAAGGGTGTCCTACGGGCCGACAACGCCCGCGAGTTCGCGGCGGCCGGCGCCTCGGGCCTGCTGGTCTCCAACCACGGCGGCCGCCAACTGGACGGCCTGGTCCCCACCGCCTGGGCCCTCCCGGAGGTCGTCGACGCGGTGGCCGGCGCCGGCACGGAGGTCTACGTCGACGGCGGCCTGCGCCGCGGCACCCACATCCTTGCCGCCCTCGCCCTCGGCGCCCGCGCGGTCTTCATCGGACGCCCGGTCCTGTGGGCCCTGGCTGTTGCCGGCGAGGCGGGAGTGACCCGCCTGCTGACCGACCTCACCGAGGAACTCACCGAGGCCATGCGCCTGACCGGCACGACCTGCCTGCCCGACGCACGACGCGACTTGCTCTGGCACCAGCTTCCCCCGCCCAACCCCCTGGCACCGCACACCCTTTGAGCCACCCCGCTCACGGCACCGTGTCCGGACGCCAAAGAACCCCCGCCGGGTTTCCCCGGCGGGGGTTCTGAGCTGCGGTGGACCTGAGGGGATTTGAACCCCTGGCCCCCTCGATGCGAACGAGGTGCGCTACCGGACTGCGCCACAGGCCCTTGCAACGAGTGAAACTCTAGCACCCCGATCCGTGTGCTTGGAAATCCGTTCCCGCGCCGCCGGGCGAGGGCCCGTGCAGGTGGGGATGGGCGCCGGGGGGTGGGGTGAGGCGGTCGGGCGATCTACTCGTTGGCGGCGCGCGGGCGCTCGCCGTCCTCGTACTGGTCGAACAGCGGCGTACGTCCCCGTTCCCGCGCCCGCCGAGCCGAGGCGGCCCGGCGGGCGTCACTGCGCCCGTCGTCGTCCGCCTCCTCCTCGGCGTGCTCCGTCTCCGCGGGTACGTCCGCGGCGACCGGCACCTCCTGCTCCCGGCCGACGGCACTCGACCGTGCCGAGCTCCACGCGTCCGGCGCGCCGAGATCGACGTCCGCGGTGGCCCGCGGCGCGACCGGCGCGGTCACGTACGTCGGCAACGGCACCGGAACCGGATCCCAGCTGTCCCCGTGCCCAGGCAGCCGCTGCCGCTCACGCTGCTGGTCGACCCACTCGGCGTGGTCGGTTTGCTCGACGAGCGCCCGCCGGTCGGCCGCGAGGGCGGAGAGGCCGGGGTCGATCTCCGGCTCGGGTCCCTCGTCGGGTTCGTCGGCGTCCGCCTCGACGGTCGCCCGCCGGCGCGGCTGACGCTGCTGGTGTTCGCGCAGCCGCTGGGCGGCGGCCTCGGCGCGGCGGCGGTCCATCTGGTAGGCGAAGCGGCGGCGCTCCTGGGAACGCAGGTGCGCGATGTACGCGCTGAGCAGCACGGCGGGCACGCCGGGCGCCCACAGGAACGCGAGCCCGCCGACGGCCGCGACGATCGCGCCCAGCGTGAAGGCGAGGAAGAGCATCACGGTGGTGCGCCGGCGGCGCGCGAGGACCTTCGTGCGCCGGGCGCGCGCTGCGGCCGCCTGCGCCGACGGCGCCAGGGGCGCGCGCCGGGCGTCCGGCACGCGCTTGCGCGCCGGAGCGGATTTCGACGCGGGCGCCGGCGCGGGGCCGGATGCTCGCGCGGGCGCGACATCGGACACGCGCGCCGGAGTGGAATCGGACGCGCGCGCCTGGATGGGGTCGGACGCGCGTGCCAGGGTGGGGTCGGATGCCGACGCCGGCGCCTTCACCTCCGCGCGCGCCTGCGGGCGCGTCGGAGGCATGGCGAAGGCCCGGACGTCCACCGAGTCGGTGACGGCGTCCGGAGCGTCGGCGCTGGGCTCCCCCTCCTCGGCGGAACGCGCGCGCAGGTCCCTGGCGTACCGGCGCTCCATCCCCGCCCGTCCGGACAGCAACCGGATGGCTGTGCTGAAGCGTTCCGTCGGACGGGCCTCGTTCAGCTCGTCCTGCCTACGGAGCCACATCGGCACCAAGTAGGCGGCCCAGGCCCCGACAATGACTGCGTAGATGAGGCCGCTGCTGCTCACGCCTCACACGGTAGAGGGGTTTGCGTGAGGCCATCTGCCAATTGCGCCGGTGTGTCGCACGATCTGGCTGATATTTCGAACTTTTTTTGTGACCGATGCGATCAGCAGCCCGTCGGTCACGCGAATTTAATGCCTTGAGATGGTCACAGGACGATCAATTTCGAACACGTATTCAATTTACCGGGCTATGCGGCGGCTATCCGGGATTCCCCGGAGTGCTCTGCGGGTCGCGCGGGGTGTTGTGCGAGGTGCCCGGCGACGTCTGCTGGGATCGTGCCCGGCGCCAGCGGCTGAGCAACCCGTCGGGCACCTCTTCCGCCGTGAGCGCGAAGACGAGATGGTCGCGCCACGCCCCGTCGATGTGGAGATAACGGGGCCGCAACCCCTCCTCACGGAATCCGAGTTTCTCCACGACCCGGCGGCTGGGCGCGTTCTCGGGGCGAATGCAGACCTCGATGCGGTGCAGACCAACGGTGCGGAAACAGTGGTCCACGACGAGCGCGACCGAAGTCGGCATCACGCCTTGGCCGGCCACCGCCTCGTCGACCCAGTAGCCGATGTGCCCGGAACACATCGAGCCCCAGGTGATGCCGGCGACCGTCAACTGCCCGACGAGCCGCCCCTGGTATTCGATGACGAACGGCAGCATCCGGCCGGCGTTCGCCTCCGAGCGCAGATGACGGACCATCTGACGGTAGGTCGGCCGGTGCGCGATCGGGCCGGTGGGCGTGGGCGGCGGAATCGTCGCCTCCCAGGGGCGCAGCCAGTCCCGGTTGCGCCGGTTGACTTCGCGCCACGCCCGCTGGTCGCGCAGCTTTATCGGCCGGAGGACGATGTCGCCGTCCGCCAGCACGACGGGCCAGGATGGGCTGTTCAGCTCGCACCCCCACTGGTGGCGCCGGATCTGAGGTGGTCGCCGCCGCGGATCTGGTCGACGGCGTGCGCCAGCAGGGGCTCCAGGACGGCCAGCCCGTCCTTCACCCCGCCGGTGGAACCCGGCAGGTTGACGATCAGTGTCCGCCCCGCGACTCCGGCCAGTCCCCGGGAGAGCGCGGCGGTCGGCACCTTCTCCCGTCCGAACGCCCTGATGGCCTCCGCGATGCCCGGCACCTCGTAGTCGATCACACCGCGGGTCGCCTCGGGTGTGCGGTCGGTCGGCGAGATGCCCGTGCCGCCAGTGGTGACGACGACGTCGTACCCGGCGTCCACGGCGGCGCGCAGAGCGGCCTCCACGGGGTCCCCGTCGGGAACGACCTGCGGCCCCTCGACGGCGAAGCCGAAGCCTTCGAGGCCGGCGGCGATCAAGGGGCCGCCCTTGTCCTCGTAGACACCGGCGGCGGCGCGGTTGGACGCGGTCACGACCAGCGCGCGGTACGGCGCACGCTCGTCGTCGCGCGCCACGGCGCTCACGCCCGGCTCCAGTCGCCCGACTTGCCGCCCGTCTTCTCCTCCACGCGTACGTCCGTGATGACCGCTCCCTTGTCGACCGCCTTGACCATGTCGATCACGGTGAGCGCGGCGACGGAGACCGCCGTGAGGGCCTCCATCTCGACGCCCGTGCGGTCCGTCGTCTTCACCGTGGCCACGATCTCCACGGCGTCGTCCGCGACCGACAGATCCAGTTTCACACCGGACACCGACAACGGGTGACAGAGCGGGATGAGGTCCGGGGTGCGTTTGGCGCCCATGATGCCCGCGATGCGCGCGGTGGCGAGTGCGTCGCCCTTGGGGACCCCCTCACCGCGCAGGAGCTCGACCACGCGCGGCGAGACCAGGACCCGGCCGCTGGCGCGGGCGGTGCGCGCGGTCACGTCCTTGTCGGATACGTCGACCATACGGGCGGCGCCCGCGTCGTCGATGTGCGTCAGTCGGTCCTGCGTACTCATGGTGTGTGGCGCTCCCGGTCCGAGCCCCTCGCGGTGCGGCGCGTGGGCCTGTTGTGCGCGACACGGTACCCCCAAGTCGGCGCAAACAACTGACCAGGACCGCCCCATGGCCGCCCCCGCGCCCGTGGCTCAGCCGAGCAGGACGACCTCGACGTCCGTGCCGGGCTCGACGGACTCCACGTCCTCGGGGACGACGATCAGCGCGTCGGCGTGCGCCAGGGCCGCGACCAGGTGTGATCCGGCCCCGCCGACCGGCGTCACGGAGCCGTCGGCGTACGTGCCCCGCAGGAACTGCCGGCGCCCCTTCGGCGAGGTCAGCGCCTTGCTCGCGGTCAGGGTCGCCCGGGTCCTGGGCCGGTGGACGTCGTGCAGGCCCATGAGGCTGCGGATGGCGGGGCGGACGAACAGCTCGAAGGAGACGTACGACGACACCGGGTTGCCCGGCAGGGCGAGCAGCGGGGTGTGGTCGGGGCCGATGGAGCCGAAGCCCTGAGGCTTTCCGGGCTGCATGGCGAGCTTGCGGAACTCGATGCCGCTGCCGGCCTCGTCCTCGTCGCCGACGTACGACAGCGCCTCCTTCACGACGTCGTACGCCCCCACGCTCACCCCGCCGGTGGTGACCATGAGGTCGGCACGGACGAGCTGGTCCTCGACGGTGGCACGGAGGGTCTCGGCGTCGTCGGCGACGGCGCCCACGCGGTAGGCGATGGCGCCGGCGTCGCGGGCGGCGGCGGTGAGGGCGAAGCTGTTGGAGTCGTAGATCTGACCGCTGCCCAGTTCCTCGTCGGGCTGGACGAGCTCGCTGCCCGTGGAGATGACGACCACGCGCGGGCGCGGGCGCACGCGTACCGTGCCGCGTCCGATCGCGGCGAGCAGGGCGATCTGCGGCGGCCCGAGAACCGTACCGGCCTCCAGCGCGCGGTCCCCGGCCCTCACGTCGCTGCCCATCGCGCGTACGTGCGCGCGTGCCTCGGCGGGCCGGTACACGTGCACGTGCCCCGCGGCGCCCTCGGGGGCCAGGCTGCGGGCGCGCATGCCGGTCACCGGGCCCTCGCCGAGGCCCCCGTCGGTCCACTCGACGGGGACGACGGTCTCGGCGCCGGGCGGCAGCGGGGCGCCGGTCATGATGCGGGCGGCCTGGCCGGGGCCCACGTGCAGCAGTTCGGCCTGGCCCGCCGCCACGTCCCCCACGACGTCCAGGACGGCCGGGAACTCCTCGCTCGCGCCCGCGACATCCGCGACCCGTACCGCGTACCCGTCCATGGAGCTGTTGTCGAACGGCGGCAGCGACACCGGCACCGTGACGTCCTCGACCAGGACGCAGCCCTGCGCGTCCAGGAGGTTCAGCTCGATGGGATCCAGGGGGCGGACGGTGGCGAGGATGTCCTCCAGGTGTTCGTCCACCGACCACAGGTGGTCCGGGCCGGTGGTGCGGGTCGCGGCGCTGCTCAAATCGCTACATCTCCTCGGCTACGTAACTGCGAAGCCAGGCCCTGAAGTCCGGGCCCAGGTCTTCACGTTCGCACGCGAGTCTGACAATGGCACGCAGATAGTCGCCGCGGTCGCCGGTGTCATAGCGGCGGCCCTTGAAGACGACGCCGTGCACCGGGCCGCCGACCTTCTCGTCCTGCGCGAGCTGCTGAAGGGCGTCGGTGAGCTGGATCTCGCCGCCGCGGCCCGGCTCGGTCTTGCGCAGTATGTCGAAGATGTGCGGGTCGAGGACGTAGCGGCCGATGACGGCGTAGTTCGACGGGGCGTCGGACGCGTCGGGCTTCTCGACCAGGCCGGTCACCTTCACGACGTCGCTCTCCCCGGTCGGGTCCACCGCCGCGCACCCGTAGAGGTGGATCTGCTCGGGCGCGACTTCCAGGAGGGCGACGACGCTGCCGCCGTGCTGCTCCTGGACCTCGACCATGCGCGCGAGCAACGGGTCGCGCGGGTCGATCAGGTCGTCGCCGAGCAGGACGGCGAAGGGCTCGTGACCGACGTGCGGAGCGGCGCACAGCACGGCGTGGCCGAGCCCCTTGGGGTCCCCCTGGCGCACGTAGTGCATGGTCGCGAGGTCGCTGGACTCCTGGACCTTGGCGAGCCGGTTGGCGTCGCCCTTCTTCTCCAGGGCGGACTCAAGTTCGTAGTTGCGGTCGAAGTGGTCCTCGAGGGGGCGCTTGTTGCGGCCCGTGACCATGAGGACGTCGTCGAGGCCCGCGGCCACGGCTTCCTCGACCACGTACTGGATCGCCGGCTTGTCGACGACGGGCAGCATCTCCTTGGGAGTGGCTTTGGTGGCCGGCAGGAACCGGGTGCCGAGGCCGGCTGCGGGGATGACAGCCTTGCTGATCCTGGGGTGCGACTGAGTCATGCCCGCAACCTTATCCGGTGCCTTTGTAGGGAATCTGTGGCTCCGGTTAATTGGCTCTCATATGAGCGCATTAGGAAGGATACGGGTGCGACCAGTGAGTCACATCGGATCTGGAGCCGAGCCTGACAAGCGGACGTTGCGGCGAGAGTTCCTCGCGGTGAGGAACAGGTTGACGGCGGATGACGTACAGGCGGCCGCGGCCGTGTTGGCGGAGCGCGCGCTGGAGCTGCCCGAGCTGGCGCGGGCGCGGACGGTGGCGGCGTACGTCTCCGTGGGGAGCGAACCCGGCACGCTCGCGCTCCTGGAAGCGCTGCGCACGCGGGGCGTGCGCGTCCTGCTGCCCGCGCTCCTCCCCGACAACGACCTGGACTGGGGCGCCTACGACGGCCCGAACTCCCTCGCGCGCGTCCAACACGGCGGGAAAATGATCCTCTTCGAGCCGGCCGGCGAACGCCTCGGACCGGACGCCGTCACCGAGGCCGACGTGGTGCTGCTGCCCGGGCTGGCGGTCGACGCGCGCGGGATGCGGCTGGGGCGGGGCGGGGGATCGTACGACCGCGTGCTCGCACGGCTGGAGCGCGCGGGTGCGCATCCCGCGCTGGTGGTGCTGCTCTACGACGCGGAGGTCGTTGCGCGCGTGCCGGAGGAGGCGCACGACCGGCCGGTGCACGCGGTGGTGACACCGTCGGGCGTGCACCGCTTCCCCAGCGACGCATGAACGGCCGCGGGGCGCGCGGAGATCGCCGCGCGCCCCGCGCCCACAACGCGCTCCTGACCAGCGCACGCACGCGAAGGGGCCCTCCACGCACGCGTGGAGGGCCCCTTCGACATCTCACCGTCCGGCGTCAGCGGCTCACGGCTTCAGCACCAGCGTGTCGCTCGTGCTGTCGTCGACGGCCTTCTCCGAGAAGCTCCAGTCGAGCAGTTCGCCCTTGGCCCACTTGCTCGTCTGGTCGGTGTAGTGCGCACTGTAGGCGTGTCCGGAGGCTCCGGTGAGGTTGATCCACTTCGACTTGTCGAGGTCGCCGAGGTTGACCACCATCCGCATCGAGGGCACCCACACGACGCCGTAGCCGCCGGCGGCGTTCCACCCGGTGGCGTTGACCGTGGCCTCGCCGCCGCTGAGCTTCCAGGGGCCGCGGTTGAGGATGTACTGCAGGAAGCCGGGGCCGTCCGTGCCGAGGGTCTGGTTCTTCAGGAACAGGCGGTGCAGCCGGCCCCAGCTCCAGGTGTCGATGTCCTTGCCGAGCTTGGCCGTCAGCTCCCAGCGGGCGTCGATCATGGCGCGCTTGAACAGCTCGTCGCGGTTGTCCGCCGCGGGCCGGGTGCCGGACCTGGGCGTCTTCCACCAGTCGCTGTTCTCGTCGTTCATGAGGTTGCGCACGACCTCGAACCAGCGGTCGCCGCCGTCCGGCTGCGCCTGGTCGGCGTCGCGCTGGCCGCACTCGCGGACCTTCTGGGTCTCGTCGACCGGCCCCGTGGTGTTGACCGGGTCGACCCACAGGCACTGGCCCTTGACCCGCAGCTCCTTGGGCAGTTTGTTGCCGAAGGCGAGCTTGAGGATGTTGCGCCAGACCGCGTTGAAGTAGGCGGCCGCGGCCGAGTCCGCGTCCTGGGTGTAGTCCCAGCCCTCCAGGAGCTTCTGCGCGTTGCGGACGTCCTTGTCGTCGATGTCGATCTTCAGCAGCTTGGGCACGAGCAGCTTGGCGATCTCGCTGCTGTTGTCCAGCTGCATCTGGCGCATGTCGTCGGTGGAGATCTTCCCGCCGCCCTTGATCTTCGACTCGATCAGGTCGGTGATGCGCTGGCTCCGGGTGCCGTAACCCCAGTCCGTGGTGAGCGTGTAGGGGTACTTGTCCTCGTCGATCACGGCCTGGTTGGCGGTGACGATGTAGCCGCGCTTCGGGTTGTACTCATAGGGCAGCGCGTCCTGCGGGATGTAGCCGGTCCACTTGTACTTGGAGTCCCAGCCCGGCGCCGGGATGGAGCCGTCGTCGCCCTTCGCGCGCGTGGGGATCTTCCCGGGCAGCGTGTAGCCGATGTTGTTGTCGGTGTCGGCGTAGACGAGGTTCTGCGAGGGCACGTCGAACTGGGCGGCCGCGGCGCGGAAGTCGGTCCAGTTCGACGCCTTGTCCATCGCGAACACGGCGTCCATGGAGGTGCCCGGGTCGAGGGCGGTCCAGCGCAGGGCGATGCCGTAGCCGTCGCCGCGGTCGGGCGCCGCGGTGTCGACGGTGGCCTTCTTGCCGACCTTCACGAGCTCGTCGTCGCGGTCGGACAGCAGGGGCATCCCGTCGGCGGTCTCCCGGACGATGATCTTCTTGGAGGCGCCGCCGGCGACCTTGATGGTCTCCTCGCGCGTGATGAACGGCTTGACCTTGCCGTCGTACAGGTAGCCGTCGCCGCTGACCTTCTCCAGGTAGAGGTCGGTGACGTCGACGCCCGAGTTGGTCATGCCCCAGGCGATGTTCTGGTTGTGGCCGATGATCACACCGGGCATTCCGGCGAAGGTGTAGCCCGTGACGTCGTACTGGCACTTGCTGGAGACGGTCCGGCAGTGCAGGCCCATCTGGTACCAGACGGACGGCAGCGAGGCCGACAGGTGCGGGTCGTTGGCCAGCAGGGGCTTGCCGGTGATGGTGTACTTGCCGGCCACCACCCAGGAGTTGGAGCCGATGCCCTGGCCGTTCACGCCGACGGCCGTGGGGACGTCGTCCAGGACGTTGTACAGGCCCGCCAGCTGGCTCTGCAGGGCGGAGGTCCCGCTCGACGAGGACGAGGCCGACGAGGACGTGCCCGTCCCGCTCGTGGACGTCCCGCTGGAGGACGTGCCGGAGCTCTGCTCGAACGTCTGGGTGAGCTCGTCGTACTGGCCCTCCTGGACGATCGTCTGGTTGCGGCTGTACGGGTAGTCCGGGTAGAGGTCCTTGATCTGCTTGGGGCCGAGCCGGCTGGTCATCAGAGCGCGGTCGATCTCGTCCTGCATGTTGCCGCGCAGGTCCCACGCCATCGCCTTCAGCCACGAGATCGAGTCGACCGGGGTCCACTTCTCGGGCTTGTAGTCGTTGGTGAAGCCCAGGGCCGCGTACTCCAGGGAGATGTCCTTGCCGTCCTTGCCCTCAAGGTAGGCGTTGACTCCCTTGGCGTACGCCTGGAGGTACTTCTTCGTGGAGGCCGAGAGCTTGGTGTCGTACTCCTGCTTGGCCACCCGGTCCCAGCCCAGGGTGCGCAGGAACTCGTCGTTCTTGACCTGGCTCTTGCCGAACATCTCCGACAGGCGCCCGGCGGTCATGTGCCGGCGCACGTCCATCTCGTAGAACCGGTCCTGCGCCTGGACGTAGCCCTGCGCCATGAACAGGTCCTCGTCGGAGGACGCGTAGATCTGCGGGATGCCGTTGCCGTCGCGCTTGACGTCGACGGGCCCCGACAGGCCCTCCAGCGAGATCGACCCCTTCGTCTGCGGGAAGGAGGCCCGGACGGTGCTGATGGACCAGTACGCCCCGTACGCGATGCCTCCGACGATGGCCAGCACGAGCACGAGGACGATCAGGCGGGCTCTGCGCCCCTTCTTCCTGCCGGACTTGCCGGGCTGCTGACCCGTTGAGGCGGTGGTGTTGGGGGGCATCGCTGTCCTTGCTGTCCTAACGCGAGCGGCAGGCGGGCTGTGACTTCGAATGAGCGCTGGAGCAACCATAGGCGCAGGGCCTGACAGCACTTGACGCGGAGTCGGGAACCAGCGCCGGCGGACGTTCGATCTTGCCTCCCTCAGCGTCAAGAAATCGTCAAGACTTAGGTAAGGTAACGAAGTACTTGGATGCGAGGTTCCCGGACTTCGTGTCCCATGTACGTGAGCTCCCGCGCGGGATGTGCGCGAGCCAGCGAAGGGAACGGCCGCTGACTGTCCACCACCTCAACCAGCTTCTGCTCGTCTGCTCGCTCGTCCTGCTCGTCGCCGTGGCAGCGGTCCGGATCTCCTCGCGCAGCGGGCTCCCCAGCCTGCTCGTGTACCTGGGGATCGGCATCCTCATGGGCCAGGACGGGATCGGTGACATCCACTTCGACAACGCCGAGATGACCCAGGTCATCGGGTACGCCGCCCTGGTCGTGATCCTCGCCGAGGGCGGTCTGGGCACCAAGTGGAAGGAGATCAGGCCGGTCCTTCCGGCCGCCTCCGTGCTGGCGCTGGTCGGGGTCGCGGTGAGCGTCGGGGTCACGGCGGCGGGGGCGCACTACCTCACGGGGCTGGAGTGGCGGCAGGCGTTCATCATCGGGGCGGTCGTCTCCTCGACGGACGCGGCGGCGGTCTTCTCGGTGCTGCGGAAGATCCCCCTCCCCGCGCGCGTGACGGGCACGCTGGAGGCCGAGTCCGGCTTCAACGACGCCCCCGTGGTCATCCTGGTCGTCGCCTTCTCCACGGCGGGACCGGTGGAGCACTGGTACGTGCTGGTGGCGGAGATAGCGCTGGAGCTGGCCATCGGAGCGGCCATCGGCCTGGCGGTCGGCTGGCTCGGCGCCTGGGGCCTGCGGCACGTCGCACTGCCGGCCTCCGGCCTCTACCCCATCGCCGTCATGGCGATCGCCGTCACGGCGTACGCGGGGGGCGCGCTGGCGCACGGCAGCGGCTTCCTGGGCGTCTACCTCGCCGCGATGGTGATGGGCAACGCCAAGCTGCCGCACTGGCCCGCCACGCGCGGGTTCGCCGACGGGCTGGGCTGGATCGCCCAGATCGGCATGTTCGTCCTGCTCGGCCTGCTGGTCACCCCGCACGAGCTCGGCGACGACGTCTGGCCGGCGCTCGTCATCGGTCTGGTGCTCACCATGGTCGCGCGCCCCCTGAGCGTGGTGCTGTGCCTGACGCCGTTCCGGGTGGCCTGGCAGGAGCAGAGCCTGATGTCCTGGGCGGGGCTGCGCGGCGCCGTGCCCATCATCCTGGCGACCATCCCCATGGTGAACGGCGTCGACGGCAGCCGCCGCATCTTCAACATCGTCTTCGTGCTGGTCGTCGTCTACACGCTCATCCAGGGGCCGACGCTGCCGTGGCTGGCGCGCACCTTGCGGCTGGGCGACAGCGGTGAGGCGGCCGACCTCGGCATCGAGTCGGCGCCCCTGGAGCGGCTGCGCGGGCATCTGCTGTCCGTCGCGATCCCCGAGGGGTCGAAGATGCACGGCGTCGAGATCAACGAGCTGCGGCTGCCGGCCGGGGCCGCGGTCACGCTGGTCGTGCGTGAGGGAAAATCGTTTGTTCCCATGCCCACGACGGTGCTGCGGCGCGGGGACGAGTTGCTCGTCGTCGCCACGGATCCGGTCCGGGACGCGGCGGAGCGACGGCTGCGGGCCGTGGGTCACGGGGGCAAGCTGGCCGGATGGCTGGGGACGGACGGCGCGAACCCGGCACCGTGAGGGCGCGCGTGAGGGCGCCCGCTACGGCGCCCCCTTCCGTTAACGGCGCGTTTCGTGGGATTAAGGGCGCGTTTCGTACGGTTCACGCCCCCGGCAATCGCAGGTTAACGCCCTTATGGTGCCGCTTTTCACAGGCGTAGCAGGCGTCGCTCCCTGTACGATGAAGGCACTTCCTGATCGAACCAACTCTGCCTGACGCAGAGCTGGCGCGACCGTATGGCGGCCGGGACGCTCCTCGACGTGAGCGCCGGCATCTACCGCAGTCCGCGCAAGAGGACAGCTCTCGGTGCCCCCGCACGGGCGCGCTACCAGGCGGCAGAAAGGCACGGGCCGTGGCGTCCACGGTCACCAACAAGCCGTCGAAGGACTCGCCGGCAACCTCCCGCCCGGGATACGGGCATCTGCTGCGCACGCGCGGCGCCTGGACGTTCCTGCTCCCCGGCTTCGCGGCGCGTCAGCCGTTCGCGATGCTCACCCTCTCCATCGTGCTGCTCGTGCAGCACACCACCGGCTCGTACGGTGCGGCGGGCGCCGCCGCGGCCGTCACCGGCGTCTCCATGGCGCTGTTCGCGCCGTACAGCGGCCGCCTCGCCGACCGGTACGGGCAGCGCGCGGTGTTGGTCCCGGGCGTGCTGGTGCACGCCCTGTCGGGCCTGGGCCTCACGGCGCTCGCGCTCGCCCACGCGCCCCTGTGGGCGCTGTTCGCGGCGGCCGTGCCGACGGGCGCCTCCGTACCGCAGATCGGCCCCATGGTGCGCGCCCGCTGGGGTGTGAAGCTCCAGGACTCGCCCCTGATGGCCACCGCGGCGGCCTTCGAGTCCGTCACGGACGAGCTGACCTTCGTGGTCGGCCCGTTGCTCGCCACCGCCCTGTGCACCGCCGTGGCCCCGGCCGCCGGCCTGGTGACGGAGGCCGGGCTCACCCTGATCGGCGGTCTGCTGTTCGCGGCGCAGAAGGGCACGCAGCCCGTTGTCACCGGCGTCGGGCACGCACGCGTGGAGCACGCTTCCGCGCTGCGCGTCCCCGGTGTGCGCGTGCTGATCGTGGCCTTCCTGGGCATCGGCTCCGTCTTCGGCGGCATGCAGGTCTCGCTGGCGGCGTTCAGCGAGTCGATCGGCGAGCCCGGCCTGAACGGCGTGCTCTACGGGGTCTTCGCCGCGGGCAACATGCTGTCCGGCATCGTCTGCGGCGCGATCGCCTGGAAGGTGGCCCCGCAGCGGCGCCTCCTCGTCGCCTACGGCGCGCTCGCTCTGGCGGCCTCCGGCCTGTGGAGCGCGCACTCCGTGCTGGTGCTCGCCGGGCTCGGCCTCCTGGTCGGCATGTGCATCGCGCCCGCGCTGATCACCGGCTACACGCTGGTCGAGGGCCTGGTCCCGTCCGGCGCGCGCACCGAGGCGTTCACCTGGCTGACGGGCGCGGTCGCGCTCGGTCAGGCGGCCGCCGTCACCGTCGCCGGGCAGCTGGAGGACCGCTTCTGGGACGGTGCCGGGTTCCTGGTCCCGATGGGCGGCACGCTGCTCGCCCTGACGACCCTCCTCGCCCTGCGTTCGAGGCTGGCCGGCCGGCCCCGGAGCGTGACGGTCGCACGTGGCGTCGGTCACCGCGTACCGCTGGCAGTGGACTGATTCCCGGGAATACGTCACTATGGACCTTCGTTAGCACTCATTGAGTGAGAGTGCCAGGAGGAAGACAGTGCCGACCTACCAGTACCAGTGCACCGAGTGCGGCGAGGGCCTTGAGGCGGTGCAGAAGTTCACCGACGACGCCCTGACCGAGTGCCCCAGCTGCGGTGGCCGCCTGAAGAAGGTGTTCTCCGCCGTCGGCATTGTCTTCAAGGGCTCGGGCTTCTACCGCAACGACAGCCGCGGCTCCTCGTCGAGCAGCTCGCCGGCGTCGTCGAAGCCCTCGACGTCCTCCTCGTCCTCTTCGACGTCCTCGGACTCGAAGTCGTCGAGCACCAGCTCCACCTCCAGCAGCTCCGCCGCGTAGGCCCACTCCTTACGGGACCCTGTCGTCGTCCGACGGCGGGGTCTTCGGCGTTCGCACCGGCGGCTAGGGTGCGGGCATGGCGAATCAGGCGAACGCCGAGATCGGCGTGATCGGCGGCTCCGGCTTCTACTCCTTCCTCGACGACGTGACCGAGGTCCAGGTGGAGACCCCCTACGGGCCGCCCAGCGACTCCCTCTTCCTCGGCGAGGTCGCCGGCCGGCGGGTCGCCTTCCTGCCCCGGCACGGCCGCGGCCACCACCTGCCCCCGCACCGGATCAACTACCGGGCCAATCTGTGGGCGCTGCGGTCGGTCGGCGTGCGCCAGGTTCTCGGGCCGTGCGCGGTGGGCGGTCTGCGCCCCGAGTACGGGCCGGGCACGCTGCTGGTGCCGGATCAGCTGGTCGACCGTACGAAGTCCAGGGCGGGGTCGTACTTCGACGGACTGCCGCTGCCCGACGGGACCGTGCCGAACGTCGTGCACGTGTCCCTGGCCGATCCCTACTGCCCCGTCGGCCGCACCGCCGCGCTGAAGGCCGCGCGCGGCCGGGACTGGGAGCCGGTGGACGGCGGCACGCTCGTCGTGGTCGAGGGGCCGCGCTTCTCGACCCGTGCCGAATCGTTGTGGCACCAGGCACAGGGCTGGTCCGTGGTCGGCATGACCGGCCACCCCGAGGCGGCGCTCGCCCGTGAACTCGAACTCTGCTACACGTCCATGACGCTGGTCACCGACCTCGACGCGGGTGCCGAGACCGGCGAGGGCGTCTCGCACGACGAGGTGCTGCGGGTGTTCGCGGCGAACGTGGACCGGCTGCGGGGCGTGCTGTTCGACGCGGTGGCCGCGCTGCCCACGACCGAGGAGCGGGACTGCCTGTGCGTGAACGCGCTCGGCGGGATGAATCCGGGGTTCGAGCTGCCGTAGCGCGGGGCGGCGGGGGTGTCCGGGATGCGGAACGTCCCGTTCGGGTGAGGGAGTTGTCCACAACCCGTCGGTGATCCACCGGTCTCGGCAGGAATCGGCGCGAAGCCTCATCGTGGGCTCGCAAGCCGAACTCTCGTCGCAGGTGGTGATCCCGCATGACCGTCCCTCCCCCTCCCCCGCTCTTCCCGTCCCCGTCGTCGCCGCGCCCACCCGGCGCCGAGATTCCCGCCACGTGCCAGGTGCCGCACTTCGCTCCCGTGCGGGTGCGCGGCGGCCGCTGTCAACTGGCCCGGCTGGTACGGCACCGCAGGCGAGCCCTGGCAGCCGGCCTCGCCGTGACGGCGGCGGCGCTGGTCGCAGCCGGGCCGGGGGATTCCGACCGTGCCCGCGGGCATCCGGTGGCGGATCGCGTACGGCAGCACCGTGCCGTCCAGTGGGTGTCGGCGCCGGTACGCATCGCCGACGCCGCGACGGTCCGGCTGCTGCGGCCCGGCGACCGGGTGGACGTCATCGCCGCCCAGGAGACGCCGACGGGCGGTGACGCCCGCGTGGTGGCGCGGGGCGCACGCGTGACGAAGGTGCCGGAGCCGTTGGGCGGCACGATGGACGGCGCGAGCGAGAACGGCGCGCTGGTCGTGCTCTCCGTCCCCCGTGCGACAGCGGCTCGCCTCGCCGGTGCGAGCGCGACGGCTCGGCTGGCGGTGACGCTGTGCTGAACACGGTCTTGCGCATGGTGCGCGGCTTTCTCTCCACCACGTCGTTCGAGCCACCCGGTTGGACAGGGGGGCAGCGTGTTGACGTAGGTTGCGGAGCTGTTTGTTCCACAGCCTGTGCGTGCGAGGAGAGGCCCCGCGGTGAGCGAGAAGAAGGAACCGAGTGTCTGGCAGGGCTTCAAGGCCTTCCTGATGCGCGGGAACGTCGTCGACCTGGCGGTAGCGGTGGTCATCGGCGCCGCCTTCACCAACATCGTGAACTCGGTGGTGAAGGGGATCATCAACCCGCTCGTCGGCGCGATCGGCACGAAGAACCTCGACGGCTACACGTACTGCCTGAAGGACCCGTGCGTGGTGAACGCGGACGGGACGGTGAAGACCGGCGTTCCGATCATGTGGGGCTCGGTCCTGGGTGCCACGCTCACCTTCGTGATCACCGCGGCTGTCGTCTACTTCCTGATGGTGCTGCCGATGTCGAAGTACCTGGCGCGGCTGGAGGCCCGCCGGAAGGCGCGGGAGGGCACGCACGAGGTCATCGAGGTGACCGAGCTGGAGGTGCTGAAGGAGATCCGCGACGCGCTCGTCGCGCAGCGCGGGTCCGCGCGCGACGAGCGGTAGGAAAAGCGCTGCGCCGCCTGTGGCGGGCGGCGGTCAGGGCGGCTCAGAGGTGGTGCGGCGGCTTCTCGTCGAGGAAGCGCTTCAGGTCGGCCGCGCTGTCGTGCGCGGCAGCGGGCCGCTCGCCCCACCCGCGGTCCGTGTCGTCCGAGGACTGCTGGTCCAGCGGGTCGTCGAAGATCAGCGCGGGCTTCGGCTCGCGCGGTTCGGGGCCTGGGGCGGTGCTCATGTCTCCAGGGTACGGCCCCGGGGGCGCACGCCGGCCCGGTCGTTCAGACGGCGAGCAGCCCGTGGGAGGCGAAGACGCTCCTGGCCAGGGCGGTCTGCTCGGCGGTCGGGGCGGGTGTGTCGTGGAGCACGAAGCGGCGACCGAGAGCCTGCCACTTGGCCTCGCCGAGCTTGTGGAAGGGCAGGACGTCGACGCGGGTGACGTTGCCGAGGGAGGCGGCGAAGGCGGCGACGCCCTCGATGTTGGCCGGGGCGTCGGTGAGCCCGGGCACGAGGACGAAGCGGACGTGGACCTCCTGGCCGAGGCCGGCGAGGCGGCGGGCGAAGTCGAGGGTGGGCTGCAGCGGACGGCCGGTGACCTTGCGGTAGGTGGCGCGGTCCCAGGACTTGATGTCGAGCAGCACCAGGTCGGTGTCCCGCAGCAAGGCGTCCGTGGCGCGGACGCCGAGAAAGCCCGAGGTGTCGAGGGCGGTGTGCAGTCCCAGTTCGTGCTTGAAGCGGTGCAGCAGCTCGCCGGTGAAGGCGGGTTGGAGCAGGGGCTCTCCCCCGCTGATGGTGGCGCCGCCGCCGGAGGCCGCGATGAAGCGCGTGTACTTGCCGGCCTCGGCGAGGACCTCGTCGGCCGTGGTGCGCTTGCCGTCGCGCATCCTCCAGGTGTCGGGGTTGTGGCAGTACAGGCAGGTCAGCGGGCAGCCGGACAGGAAGGTGACGAAGCGGGTGCCGGGGCCGTCGACACCGGTCGACAGGTCCCACGAGTGGACCGAGCCGACCACCGGACGCCCGGTAGCCGCGGCGGCCGGGGTGGCGGCCGCGAAAGCGGGCCGGCGGCCCGGCGCCGCCAGGGGCGGCGCCGGAGGAAGAAGCGTGGTCATCGTCCTCGTCCCTTACAGCGCACCGTGGAAGGTGCGGTTGATGACGTCGAGTTGCTGCTCGCGCGTGAGGCGGACGAAGTTGACCGCGTAGCCGGAGACCCGGATGGTCAGCTGCGGGTACTTCTCGGGGTGCTCCATCGCGTCCTCGAGGGTCGCCCGGTCCAGGACGTTGACGTTCATGTGGAAGCCGTCGCTGGTCATGAAGCCGTCCAGGACGCCGGACAGGTTGGCGACGCGCTCCTCGGGGGTGCGGCCCAGGGCGTCCGGGGTGATGGTGTTGGTCAGCGAGATGCCGTCCTCCGCGTCGTCGTACGGCAGCTTGGCGACGGAGAGCGCCGAGGCGATGTAGCCGTGCTCGTCACGCCCGTTCATGGGGTTGGCGCCGGGGGCGAACGGGGTGCCCGCGCGGCGGCCGTCGGGCGTGTTGCCGGTCTTCTTGCCGTAGACGACGTTCGAGGTGATGGTCAGGACCGACTGGGTGTGCACCGCGTCGCGGTACGTCGGGTGCCGGCGGACCTTCTCCATGAAGTCGTGGACGATCCAGCGGGCCAGCGAGTCGGCCCGGTCGTCGTTGTTGCCGTACGCCGGGTAGTCGCCCTCGACGACGTAGTCGACGGCGAGGCCGCTGGCGTCGCGGACGACCTTCACGCGTGCGTGCTTGATGGCGGACAGCGAGTCGGCGGCGACCGACAGGCCGGCTATGCCGCACGCCATGGTGCGCAGGATCGCCCGGTCGTGCAGGGCCATCTCCAGGCGCTCGTAGGCGTACTTGTCGTGCATGTAGTGGATGACGTTGAGGGCGTGGACGTAGGTCTTCGCCAGCCAGCCGAGCATCTCGTCGTAGCGGGCGAGGACGAGGTCGTAGTCGAGGTACTCGTCGGTGATCGGCTCGAAGCCCTCGACGACCGTCTTGCCGGTCTTCTCGTCGCGGCCGCCGTTGATGGCGTACAGCAGGGCCTTGGCGACGTTGACGCGGGCGCCGAAGAACTGCATCTGCTTGCCCATGGCCATGGCGGAGACACAGCAGGCGATGGCGGTGTCGTCGCCGTACTTGGGGCGCATGAGCTCGTCGGACTCGAACTGAAGGGCGCTGGTGTCGATGGCGACCTGGGAGGCGTACTTCTTGAAGGCCTCCGGCAGGCGCGGGGACCAGAAGACGGTGAGGTTGGGCTCGGGGGCGGGGCCGAGGTTGTAGAGGGTGTTGAGGGCGCGGAAGGTGGTGCGGGTGACCAGCGGGCGCCCGTCGGCACCGATGCCGCCCATGGACCAGGTGACCCAGGTGGGGTCGCCGGAGTAGAGCTCGTTGTACTCGGGGGTGCGCAGGAAGCGCACGATGCGCAGCTTGATGACGAAGTCGTCGACGAGTTCCTGGGCCTCGGACTCGGTGAGCAGACCGGCCTCGATGTCCCGCTGGAGGTAGATGTCGAGGAAGGCGTCGATGCGGCCGATCGACATGGCGGCGCCGTTCTGCTCCTTGACGGCGGCGAGGTAGGCGAAGTACAGCCACTGGACGGCCTCGCGGCCGGTGCGGGCGGGGCCGGAGATGTCGTAGCCGTAGGAGAGAGCCATGGCCCGGAGTTCATGGAGGGCGCGGATCTGCTCGGCCGTTTCCTCGCGTTCCTGGATCACCTCCGCACTCGGCCAGAGGACTTCGACTGCGCTTTTATCCGCTCGCTTGGCGGCGATGAGCCGGTCGACGCCGTAGAGGGCGACGCGGCGGTAGTCGCCGATGATGCGGCCGCGGCCGTAGGCGTCGGGCAGGCCGGTGATGATGCCGGAGGAGCGGCAGGCGCGGATCTCGGGGGTGTAGGCGTCGAAGACCCCGTCGTTGTGGGTCTTGCGGAGCTTGGTGTAGATCTCCCGGACGGCGGGGTCGGCCTCGTACCCGTAGGCGTTGAGGGCACCCTCGACCATGCGCCAGCCGCCGTTGGGCATGATGGCGCGCTTGAGCGGGGCGTCGGTCTGCAGGCCGACGATCAGGTCCAGGTCGCGGTCGACGTAGCCGGGCGCGAAGGCGTCGATGCGGGACGGGGTGTGGACATCGACGTCGTAGACGCCGCGCTCGATCTCGGTGGGGAACATCGCCAGGAGCTTGTTCCAGACCTTGGTGGTGCGCTCGGTGGGGCCGGCGAGGAAGGAGCCGTCGCCCTCGTACGGGGTGTAGTTGCGCTGGACGAAGTCACGGACGTCGATGGCGTCGCGCCAGAGCCCGCCCCGGAACCCCGCCCAGGCGTCCTCCGGCGTCGACGGTTGGGGCGCCGCCGGCGGCGCGGTGGGAGTGACGGTGGTGGTTTCCGCAGGAGTGGCAGTCATGGCCCGCACCTTCCGCATCGCTTCGTCGGTATGGGTCCATTGCACGTCGGCGGGGACGCGCGTGGGCGGCGCATTGGTCCTCGATCAGGGGCCGAAGGTCCTATCGATAATCGATCAGAACGCCACCGGTGGCCACTGACCTGGCCTTTCCGTCGGGAATCCGGACCCCCGCCCACTTGTGAATCGCTTCACAAGAAATTCGCCGGGTTATCTGGTGTGCTTGGACGCATGACGAGCAGCCCGACTCCGCGGCCGGCCCACTCCGGCGCGAACACCAGCGGCAGGCCGCTGCGCAGGCTGACGGCCCGTGGCCGGGACGAGGCGCACCGCGTCGCCTCCCCGCTGGAGCTCTTCTTCGACCTGTGCTTCGTCGTCGCCATCGCCCAGGCGGGCGTGCAACTGGTGCACGCCGTCACCCACGGGCACGCGGGCGAGGGGATCCTCAACTACGCGATGGTCTTCTTCGCCATCTGGTGGGCGTGGATGAACTTCACCTGGTTCGCCTCCGCCTACGACAACGACGACGTGCTCTACCGGGTCGTCACCCTGGTGCAGGTCGCCGGCGTGCTCGTGCTGGCGGCCGGGGTCTCCCGGGCCTTCGACGACCACGAGTTCCTGGCCGTCTGGCTGGGCTACCTGATCATGCGGCTGGCCATGGTCTCGCAGTGGATACGGGCCGCCCTGTCGAGCGAGGGCGCCGAGAAGACGGTGGCGCTGCGGTACGCCGGTGGCGTACTGGTGTGCCAGGTCGGCTGGCTCGGGCTGCTGTTCCTGCCGGAGGGCGCGCGGCCGTGGGTCTTCCTGGTGATGGCGGTGCTGGAGATGTGCGTGCCGCCGTTCGCCGAACGGGGCCACCCCACGTCCTGGCATCCGCACCACATCTCCGAGCGGTACGGCCTGTTCACGATCATCGTGCTCGGCGAGACCATCGCGGCGGCCACCGTCGCCGTGAAGTCGGGCATCGACGAGAACGACGCCCTGACCGACCTGCTGCCCATCGCCGCGGGCGGACTGCTGATCATCTTCGCCGCCTGGTGGATCTACTTCGTCGTGCCCATCCACGGCCACCTGCGCACCAACCGGCAGGCTTTCCTGTGGGGCTACGGCCACTACCTGATCTTCGCCTCGGCGGCGGCGATCGGTGCGGGGCTGGAGGTGGCGGTGGAGCAGGCGATCGGCAAGGCGCACATCTCGACCCTGTCCGCCTCCGCGGCGGTGACGCTGCCGACGGCGCTGTATCTGCTCACCGTCTGGGCACTGCACT
>NZ_JBTWMV010000120.1:0-5399 GCF_054850255.1 Streptomyces sp. 7R007
CGCGGTGGACGCCGTGCCGGAGATCAGCCCGGTGGAGCTGCTGATCGACAGCCCGGTCGGCAGCCCGCTCGCACGGTAGGTCAGCGCGGCCCCCGCACTGTCGGTCGCGCGGATCTGCAGGCTGACCGAACTGCCGGTCACCGTGGACTGGCTGCCCGGGTTGGTGACGGTCACCGTGTTGCCGGTGCTGCTGCCGGAGGCGAAGGCGGTGGTGCCGTTGGGGGTGCCCCAGCCGGTCGGGCCGTCGTAGCCGGTGGTCGCGGTGCAGAAGTACGAGGTGGAGCACGAGCCGTTGTTGCCGCTCGTCACGTCGTACAGGTTGCCCGTGTGGCTGTAGGGGTACTTCGCCGGGTAGTCGCCGGAGCCCGGGGTGCCCGCGAGGGCGTACACGCCGGCGATGATCGGCGCCGAGGCGCTGGTGCCGCCGTAGACGGCCCAGCCGGAGCCGCCGTAGGTGTCGTAGACCGCCACGCCGGTCGCCGGGTCGGCCACCGCGGAGACGTCGGCCTCCATGCGCTTGCCGCACCCGGTGTCGGTCTGCCAGCTCGGCTTGGGGTCGTACGCGGAGCAGCCGGAGCCGGTGCCCTCGCTGCTGCTGGTCTTCCACACCGACTCGGTCCAGCCGCGGGAGTTGGAGGACGTGGACAGCGCGGTGCCGCCGACGGCGGTCACGTACTGGGAGGTCGCCGGGTACTCGGCGCCGTAGCCGGAGTCGCCCGCGGAGACGGTGATGGCGACACCCGGGTGCTTGAAGTAGGACGTGTCCTCGCTGGTCTGCGACGACGACTCGTCCCCGCCCCAGCTGTTGGAGACGAACTTGGCGCCGAGCGCCACGGCCTCGTTCTCGGCGGTGCCGAGGTCGGAGTCGGTGGCGGAGTTGGCCTCCACCAGGATGATGTTGCAGTTCGGGCAGACCGCGCTGACCATGTCGATGTCCAGCGCCTCCTCGCCGGCCCAGCCGGTGTCGTTGGAGGGCAGCGAGGTCGTCGAACCGGTCTGGCTGACCTGCTTGAAGCAGCCGTTGGCCTTGGTGCAGGAGGACAGGCCGTAGGTGGAGCGGTACGTGGCCAGGTCCGACTCGGCGTTGGGGTCGTTGTACGCGTCGACCACGGCGACGGTCAGGCCGGAGCCGCCCGTCGAGGGCAGGTTGTAGGCGCTGTGCAGGTTGGCCGGGCTCAGGCCGGAGGGCGCGGCGGCCAGTTCGGCGGCGAGGCGCTGCCTGATGTCGGTGCGGCGCTGGGCGAAGCAGGCGGCGTGACCCGGGGTCGCCTCGCCGCACAGACGCGTGGTCGGCACCTTCTGCCCGGCCTTGCCGGTGGCGTGCACGGCCTGCCGGGCGGGGGCGGTCAGGGCCTGGGCGTTCTGGGTGACGCGGGAGTCGGAGTGGACCGGCGCCTGCGCCTGCGCGGTCGGCGCGGCGACCAGACCGGCGAGGCCGAGGGCGAGGGCGGGCAGGGCGGTGGTCAGGAGTCTTCGCAGGCTCCGTCTGGGCTTTTCACGCATGGGGTGCTGCCTCCGTCGTGGGAGTGGGGTTCTCGACGCTGATGGCAGGCCTGTGACGCGCGTAGCGGCGGCGGTGTCGTCGCGGGCATGACACTTTTGACGGCGAGAACGTAGTCCCGGTCCGCGAGGCCGGACCAGAGCGGCCCCGACAACTTTGCCGCTCCATAGGAGGTCCATGGACGGCCCATGGACGCTCCATGGGCCGTCCCGGAAAGAGGCGTCAGAAGTCCTCGTCGAGGTCGACCGTGCCCTCCACGGCGACCTGGTACGCCGACGGGCGGCGCTCGAAGAAGTTGGTCAGCTCCTGGACGCCCTGCAACTCCATGAAGGAGAAGGGGTTCTCGGAGCCGTACACCGGGGCGAAGCCGAGGCGGGTCAGGCGCTGGTCGGCGACGCATTCGAGGTACTGGCGCATCGAGTCGGTGTTCATGCCCGGCAGGCCGTCGCCGCACAGGTCGCGCGCGAACTGCAGCTCCGCCGCCACGGCCTCCCCCAGCATGTCGGTGACCTGCCGCCGGAGTTCGTCGTCGAAGAGGTCGGGCTCCTCCTTGCGGACGGTGTCGACGACGTCGAACGCGAAGGACATGTGCATCGTCTCGTCGCGGAACACCCAGTTGGTGCCGGTGGCCAGCCCGTGCAGCAGGCCCCGGCTGCGGAACCAGTAGACGTACGCGAAGGCGCCGTAGAAGAACAGGCCCTCGATGCACGCGGCGAAGCAGATCAGGTTGAGCAGGAAGCGGCGGCGGTCGGCCTTCGTCTCCAGCCGGTCGATCTTCTCGACCTCGTCGATCCACCGGAAGCAGAACGCGGCCTTCTCGCGGATGGAGGGGATGTTCTCCACGGCGGCGAAGGCGGCGGCGCGGTCGTCCGGGTCGGGCAGGTAGGTGTCCAGAAGCGTCAGGTAGAACTGGACGTGGACGGCCTCCTCGAAGAGCTGGCGGCTCAGGTACAGCCGCGCCTCGGGGGAGTTGATGTGCTTGTAGAGCGTCAGGACCAGGTTGTTCGCCACGATCGAGTCGCCGGTGGCGAAGAACGCGACCAGCCGGCCGATGAGGTGCTGTTCGGCGGGCGTGAGCCTGGCGAGGTCGGCGACGTCCGAGTGGAGGTCGACCTCCTCCACGGTCCAGGTGTTCTTGATGGCGTCCCGGTAGCGCTCGTAGAAGTCGGGGTAGCGCATGGGGCGCAGGGTGAGCTCGAAGCCGGGGTCGAGCAGGTTCTTGGTGCCGGGCATCACTGGCAGGCCTCGCAGGACTCGGGGTTCTCAAGGGAGCAGGCGACCGCCTCGGCGGTCTGGGCGGGGACGGCCGCCCGGGCGGCGCGGGCGATGCGGGTCGCCGGGCGGGAGCGCAGGTAGTACGTCGTCTTCAGGCCCTGCTTCCAGGCGTACGCGTACATCGAGGAGAGCTTGCCGATGGTCGGCGTCTCCAGGAACAGGTTCAGGGACTGCGACTGGTCCAGGTACGGCGTGCGGGCCGCCGCCATGTCGATCAGGCCGCGCTGCGGGATCTCCCACGCCGTGCGGTACAGCCGCCGTACGTCCTCCGGAATCCAGGCGAGGTCCTGCACCGAGCCGTTGGACTCGCGCAGCGCCTCGCGGGTGCGGGCGTCCCACACGCCGAGCCGCTTGAGGTCGTCCACCAGGTAGGTGTTGACCTGGAGGAACTCGCCGGAGAGGGTCTCGCGCTTGAAGAGGTTGGAGACCTGCGGCTCGATGCACTCGTAGACGCCCGCGATGGACGCGATGGTGGCGGTGGGGGCGATGGCGAGCAGCAGCGCGTTGCGCAGGCCGACGGCGGCGACCCGCTCGCGCAGGGCGGCCCAGCGCTCGGGCCAGACGGGCTGCACGGCGTAGTGGTCGGGGTGCAGGACGCCCCGTGCCGTACGGGTCTTCTCCCAGGCCGGCAGCGGGCCGTTGCGCTCGGCCAGGTCGGCGGAGGCCTCGTAGGCGGCGAGCATGATCCGCTCGGCGATCCGGGTCGACAGCGCCTTGGCCTCGGGGGAGTCGAAGGGCAGGCGCAGCTTGAAGAAGACGTCCTGCAGACCCATCGCGCCGAGTCCGACGGGCCGCCACTTCGCATTCGACCGTCCCGCCTGCTCGGTCGGGTAGAAGTTGATGTCGACGACCCGGTCCAGGAAGGTGACGGCCGTACGGACCGTCTCGTCCAGCCGCTCCCAGTCGATGTCCCCGCCGGCCACGAAGGCGCCCAGGTTCACCGACCCGAGGTTGCACACCGCCGTCTCGCCGTCGTCCGTGACCTCCAGGATCTCCGTGCAGAGGTTGGAGGAGTGCACGACGTGGCCGGGGGTCGCGGTCTGGTTGGCGGTGCGGTTGGCCGCGTCCTTGAACGTCATCCAGCCGTTGCCGGTCTGCGCGAGGGTGCGCATCATGCGGCCGTACAGGTCGCGGGCCGGGAGGGTCTTGCGGGCCAGCCCCGCCGCCTCCGCCGCGCGGTAGGCGGTGTCGAACTCCTCGCCCCACAGGTCCACCAGCCCGGGCACGTCGGCGGGGGAGAACAGGCTCCACTGCCCGTCGGCGTCGACCCGGCGCATGAACTCGTCCGGGATCCAGTGCGCGAGGTTCAGGTTGTGCGTACGGCGGGCGTCCTCACCGGTGTTGTCGCGCAGTTCCAGGAACTCCTCGATGTCCGAGTGCCAGGTCTCCAGGTAGACGGCGGCGGCCCCCTTGCGCCGGCCGCCCTGGTTCACGGCGGCGACCGAGGCGTCCAGCGTCTTCAGGAACGGCACGATGCCGTTGGAGTGCCCGTTGGTGCCGCGGATCAGCGAACCGCGGCCGCGGATGCGGGAGTACGCCAGCCCGATGCCGCCGGCGTGCTTCGACAGGCGGGCGACCTGGTGGTAGCGCTCGTAGATCGAGTCCAGCTCGTCCTTCGGGGAGTCCAGGAGGTAGCAGGACGACATCTGGGGGTGCCGGGTGCCGGAGTTGAAGAGGGTGGGGGAGGAGGGGAGGTAGTCGAGGCGGCTCATCAGCCGGTAGAGCGCGGCGACTTCGTCGAGCGCGCGGGCGGTGTCGTCCTCGGCGAGACCGGCGGCCACGCGCAGCATGAAGTGCTGGGGCGTCTCGATGACCTTGCGGGTGAGGGGGTGCCGGAGCAGGTAGCGGCTGTGCAGGGTGCGCAGGCCGAAGTAGCCGAAGCGGTCGTCGGCGCCGGGGTCCACGAGCGCGTCGAGGCGGGCCGCGTGGACGCGCACGAACTGGGCGGTGCGGTCGGCGACGAGACCCTCGCGGTGGCCGACGGCCACGGACTCGGTGAAGCTGGTGACGCCCTGCGAGGCGGCCTCGGCGGCGATGCTCCTCGTCAGCAGCCTGGCCGCCAGCCTGCTGTACGCCGGGTCCTCGGAGATGAGTCCGGCGGCCGCCTCCGTGGCCAGCTCCCGCAGCTCCGCCGCGTCGGCCCGCGCGGACCGGCCGCGCAGCGCGGCGGCGGCGACCCGGCCGGGGTCGGCGTCGGGGAGGTCGGCGGTCAGCTCCGTCAGGGTCCGCAGCAACGCGGTTCCCGGACCGTCGGTCTCCGGGTCCGCTGAAGCCGGGTCGGCTGGCGCGATGGTCACGTGGGTCTCCCTCGCTCGGCAGGAGGCCTCGCCGAGGGCAGGGGGCAGCACGGACGCGCGGCGCGGCGCGTCGCGTCCACCGGCCCATTCCGCGAGGCCCGGACGTCAGGGCACCCGGGCCACTGCGGCCGGGTGCGCTGTCGGCAGGTCCTCGGACTGACTCCCGCGCATGGGCATGCGCGGGTACACCGTTGCGGGACAGTTCCGGACTCGCACCGGATTCCCCTGCGGCGACAGCGAGATGAGCATACATCTAGTGCCGGGTGGGGACGGCAGCCCCATATGTTGTGTCGCGGTGGTCCTGGGGTGTGAAAAGAGCGGGGGGG
>NZ_JBTWMV010000121.1:0-4704 GCF_054850255.1 Streptomyces sp. 7R007
CAGGTCATCAAGTGTGCTCCCCGCGCCCGCGGGGATGGTCCCGCAGCCCCGAGTGCGACCGCTGGTGGCAGACGCACCGGGTTCATCAGCGCGCTCACGGCTCCAAACGCCTGCACCATCCCGTGGTCGGCGACCTCACCGTCGAGTACGAGACACTCACGCTGCCCGGAGATCCGGACACGACGCTGTTCGTCTACACCGCCGAGGAGGGCTCGTCGTCCAAGCGGTCCCTGGACCTCCTGGCGAGTTGGACCCTGACGAGCCCTGCCGACGCCTCACCCGAGCACGAACACCGATGAGCGGGCCGCGCACCGAGAAGTGCTGCTCCTCTTGCGCGGGCCGCCGCTGACATGAAGGCGGTACGTCGCGTCCGCGACACCGACCGCGCACCACCCAGGCCGTCCAGGTCGGATCGACCTCGCGCAGTGCGGAGTTCGCCAGGGGCTGCCGCACCGCAGCGCCGGTGCGAAAGACGTCGGCAGATGGTGGCGACGGCGGCCATCCGGTCGTACCGGATGCGGCTGCCGGCGACCTCGGCCCAAGCCCGCTTCTCGGCTTCGGTGGTGGACCGTGGGCCGGGCACCGGCAGACCCCTTCGGGCTGATGCGCTCACGGGAAACGGTGATCGTCGTCCGGGGCTCCGGAGTTCATCGGGTGCCGGATCACGGCAGGCAGGGGCGCGAAGCGGCCGGAGTCGGCCGGCCTCGTCAGGTCGCCGGACGCAGCCGCCGCACACGCGCAGGGCCGTCGATGCTGCCGCGGGCGATGCGGTGGGCGAGTTCTTCGAGCCGTTCCTGGGTCGTGCGATCCGCCGGTTGGTACACGACGACACGCGTGTGAGGGTTCTCCTCCAGCAGCATGGTGAGGGCGCGCACGGACAGGGTGCCGACGTGCAGTGACCGAATGCGTTTCACGCGTCCGGGTGCGGTGGACACGTCCGCCTGGTCCCACAGGCGCACGAACAGTGGTGACTCCTTGCGGAGCCGATCGAGCAACGGCGGCCACGCCGGATCCGTGACCGACTCGCCGTGGTATGCGCGGAGTTTGGCCACGACGGCTGCGCACTCCTGCTCGTGGTCGGAGTGTCCGGCGATCCAGTCGGGGTGCGTGAAATGCAGGTAGGCGCAGTTGCGGTCGGCCGTCGGCAGCGCTTCCAGGTCGTCGATCATGAACCGGAACGGCGCGTTGTAGGCCAAGGGCTCGAACCGGGGATTCATCACCACCGCCGGGTGCGGAGAGAGACCGTCCAGCAGCGCCTGCAGCCGGCCCTGTGCCTCTTCGCCGAATGAGGGTGGTTCTGCGTCCGGGTGTCCGCCGAGGAGGAACAGATGCCGGCGCTCGCTGCTCGACAGCCGCAACGCGTCCGCGATCGCGGCCAGCACCTCGACGCTCGGCTGCACGTCACGTCCTTGTTCGAGCCACGTGTACCAGCTCGACCCGACGTTCGCGAGAACCGCGACCTCCTCCCGGCGCAGCCCCTTCACCCGGCGCCGTCCGCCACCACCGGGCAGACCCACGTCCGCGGGCGAGAGCCGGTCACGCCGTGCGCGCAGAAAGGCACCGAGTTCGCGAGAACGTACGTCCGCCATGGCAACGATCATCTCACGGTGAGGCCCGGCCAACCTGGTGGTCCGAGCACCAGCATCACGGCACTCTGGGTCGCTGCCCGCCGGACGCACAGGGTGGGTGCATGCAACGAACCTGGCCGGTGTACGTCGCGGCATTCGGTGCGACGTACACCTTCAGCATCGGCAATGTCACCGCCCCCCGCCTCGGACCGGAACTGCACGCCAGTCGTGGCCAAGTCGCTCTCGTACTCGCCGCTTTCGCGGTGTCGTTCGCGGCCGGGCTGATCCTCGCGGGCCGCCTCGGCGACCGATACGGTCGCCGGCGGCTGCTGAGCATCGGACTTCTCTCGCTCGCGCTGACGTCGGCGCTGGCCGCGGCGGCGCCCGGTTACTGGTTTCTGGTCGCTGCCCGCGTCCTGCAAGGTGCCGCCTCCGCGCTCGTGATGCCCCAGACCCTCGCGATCATCCAGACGTCGGGCAGTGCACCTGCCCAGGCGCGGGGGCTCGCGGCGTTCACCGCGAGTTCCGGCGTCGGAACCGTGGCGGGCCAAGTCGTCGGCGGCCTCGTCATGGGGCTCGGCCTGCCCTTCGCGGGATGGCGAGCGGCGGTCCTGACCTCCGCCGTCCCCAGTACGGTGGCGCTGCTGGGCGCGCGCCGGCTTCAGGTTCGTCCGCCGACCGGCGCCGAACGGCCCGACCTCGGCGGCGCGCTCCGGCTTGGCGTTTCGCTCCTGGCCCTGGTTGCGGGGCTGTCGCTCGGCCCGGCAACGGCCTGGACCTGGTGGACGGCGACGCTGGTGCTCTTCGGGCTCCTGGGCTTGTACGGCTTCTGGCTCGACCAGGGACGGCGCGAGCGCGCGGGACGTCCGGTTCTCGTCGCGCCCTCCAGCCTGCGGCTGCCCGCACTTCGGCTCGGCCTGCTGATGACAGTGCTGCTCTTCGCCGGCTACGGCGCGTTCAGTTACGAGTATTCGATGCTCACGCAGGTAGGCCTCGGCCTGACGCCGGTCCAGTCCGGGCTCGCGCTGACCGCTTTCGCCGGGGCCTTCGTACTCGCCGGGCTTCGCATGCCACGCATCGTCGCGCGGTTCGGCGACCACACGATGGAGCTGGCCGCGGGCCTGCTGACAACCGCCCTGATGGCGCTCGGCCTGGCCTCGTGGCTCACCCAGGGCAGGGGTGCCGCGATCTGGATCGGCTGCTTCGAAGTGCTCGGCGTGCTCCTCGGTGCGGCGCAGGCGAGCCAGTACGGCCCCCTCGTCGCGACGGTCATGGCAGCGGTGCCCCACCGGGTCGCGGGCCTGGCCGGAGGTTTGTTCACGACGGCGCAACAGGCCTCGCTGGGGCTCGGCATCGCCACCATCGGCGGAGTCTTTGGAACCCTCGCCCCCACGCTCGGCTGGGAGCACGCCTTCGCGGTCGCGCTCGGCGTTCAGGCGGTCACCACCGTGCTGTTCTGGGTCCTCGCACGGCGACTTCGCGGCTGGCCGCGCGGCTCCGGCACCCTTCTTGCTCCGGGCGTACGGCACAGAACGGAGGCGCTCGATTGACCGCGTCCCCATGCTCGGGCGCAGGTTCGATCAGGGACGGCCCGTCACATTCCTGGCCCGCCTGCCTCCGAAACACCTCCGCGCTTTTCCCCCTTCCATTCCGAGTCAACAGAAGGACACACCCAACCATGATCAAGATGATCATCACGCTGAAGCGTCGCGAAGGCATGACGCACGAAGAGTTCAAGCACTACCAGCAGAACGTCCACCGACCGCTGCTCATGTCGATTCCGGAGGCACGTCGCTACATCCGCCGGTTCGTCGTGTCGTACCCCATCCCGGCGCCCCGGTACCCCGAGGCGGAATACGACTCCGTGGTGGAAGCCTGGTTCGACACCATGGCCGACCTCGAAGCACTGTTCTTCAGCGACAACTTCCTGAAGATCGTCGACCCGGATCACGAGAATTTCATCGACCTCTCGACGTTCGGGCGCATCATCTCGGAGGAGGACGTAGTCATCGACTCGCACCCGTCAGGTCTCTAGCCGACCTGTCCTGAGGCAGACGACTGGGCCATTTCGGACGCCGGAATTGCCCATGAGGCCGAAGCCGCCGACGGCCGGCGACGCGCCGTCGGCGACCGCCTCCGCGGCGCTCGCGCAGACCTTGTAAAGGTCCTTCGGGGGAAAGCAAGCAGGGAAGGGAGGGACGCGGCTGGGGAGTCAGGGCGTTGACGGGGGAGCCGCGTCCCGGTTCGAGGGGCGGTCCTGTCAGGCGCCGATCATGTTGAAGCCGCCGTCGGCGTTGAGGTAGACGCCGGTCATGTGGGCGGCGTCGTCGGTGGCGAGGAAGAGGGCGGTGCCCGCGAGTTCGGCGGGCCCCGGAATGCGGCCCATCGGCGTCTTGGCGATCATGTCCTCGCGCCGGCCGGACTTCCAGTCCGCACGGCTGAGGAGCGTCTCGGTCTCGATGAAGCCGGGGGCGAAGGTGTTGACCCGCACCGTCGGCGCGAAGGCCTGGGCGTAGGACTTGGTGATGCCGAGGATGCCGTACTTCGCGGCGGCGTACTGAGGGGCGCGGGCGCTGCCGCGCACGATCACGGTGGAGCCGATGTTGACGATGGCTCCGTGGCCCTGCTCCAGCATCCGGGACCCGAACTCGTGGACGCAGAGCATCGTTCCCTTGACGTCGACCGCGAGGACGTGGTCGATGGACTCCTCGGTGAGGTCACGCCAGGACATCTGCTCGCCCGCGACGTCGCCGACGTTGTTGACCAGTACGTCCAGCCCGCGGAAGCGGTCGAAGACTTCGTCGGCCATGCGGATGACGTCGGCGTGGACGGCGATGTCGGCCTGCACGGTGAACGCCTCGCCGCCGACGTCCTTGATGCGGGCGGCCGTCTTGTCGGCTCCGGCCGCGGAGCTGCGGTAGTGGACGGCGACCCGGGCGCCCTCCTGGGCGGCACGTACGGCGATCTCGGCGCCGTAGCCGGTGCCGGCACCGGTGACCAGGACGGTACGGCCTTCGAACCGGCGGGGGATGGGAGCGGAGGTGTGCTGAGACATGCGGGTCCCTGTTCAACGGTCGGATGTCTTGGGGGCGGTGAAGCGCTGGCGGATCTCTCCCACGCCCTCGATGCGGCTGAC
>NZ_JBTWMV010000122.1:0-4618 GCF_054850255.1 Streptomyces sp. 7R007
TTGACAAGAACAAGAAGGGGAACTGTGCAGCAGCGCGACTGGACGACGGTGCGATCATCATTGGGCGGTCTTCCGCTTACATGTATGCAGAAGAAGATCTGCTCCAACAGGCTGGGGGTCGGAAGATCAAGGACCTGTACTCGGAGCGCGAGCCGTGTGCGAATAAATGTGAAAAACTAGTTGAAGAGATGAACGTGACCTACAGTGTTCGTTGGAACGGGGTGGATAGGGATGCCAGCAACGCGGAACTCAAGAAACTCATTAGTCAGCTCTTCGCGTCCCCGTGAAAAAAATCCGTGAGTCTTCTGGTGGGTCGGTGTGAACTGGGCCCACCTTGCAGTATCGATTAGTCGGAGAGGTTGAACAGTGGCAGCGCTTGAAATGGTCGAGATTCCGCACGAACTGACCCCCGGACGGATAGGTGTGCGAGTTCCAGCGGAACCAGTTTTCGGCGTTTATCGCCCGGTTGGCACTTTCAAAAAAGTTGCGATTGCAGGGCGAGATTTGATCGAATTTGGTCTCACTGGCGCATTTGGTGTACTACTGCTGGACCTTTCGTCGGGGGTGGTGCTGGAGAGGGTTAACGGCGAGTCCGACTTGAGTGTGGTAAATACATCCATAGATACCTTCAATCGCTGTCTATGTGTATTTTACTCGAAATTTCCGTTTCCTAAAATCGAAGACGACGACGAGTCGGATGAGAGGGATAATAGGGTGGCGCGGGAGGTTGAAGAGGAGGTGCGCCGGATCGATCCGGAAGCTTATGAAGAGAATAGCTTCTGGTATGAGGTGAGGTGGAGCGTGGCGATTGGTGACTTCTCCGACTGACCGATTGTTGCAACGTTCCTGCACCCCTTTACCCTTGGCTACTGGTCGAGATGGGCGTACAGCTGCAACAACCTTCCTCTCAGAGGGTGGTATGCGGGTTTTTGCCTTGTATCTGTCTCTGCTATGGGATTGGCGTGCAGATCAGGGCTCCCCCGACCCGGGCTCGGCGACATACTGCGGTCATGAGTGGAGAGGATTCGACACGGCTGGCGAGAGCCCTCATCGAGTTCCGTGAGGCCGAAGGCATCTCGGAGCGTGAACTCGCGCGCGGCACCTGGCTGAGTGAGGCGGCCATCAGGACCTTCGAACGCGGCCGTGGGGATCTGCCCACCCCGATGATCTCCACCGGCGAGGGACCGTTGTGGCTCTCGGCGATCCGGGACGCCTTCTCCCGCCGGGTGGTCGCGTGGGAGACCTCTGCCCGCGCGGACGCCGACCTGGTCCTGACCACGCTGGAGTACGCGCTCGCGTCCCGTGAAGTCGAGCCCGGCAAGCTCATCCATCACGCCGACCACGGCTGTCAGTACACATCCATCAAGCTCACAACCCGGCTGTTGCGAGCGGGAGTTGAGGCGTCCATGGGGTCCGTCGGGGACTCGTACGACAACGCCCTCGCGGAGAACCTCTGGATGTTCATCAAAACCGAATGCATCCGCGGCCGCACCTTCACCACGAGGGCCGAGGCCAACCTCGCGCTCTTCGAATACATCGACGGCTTCTATAACTCCCGCCGTATTCAGGAACGGCTCGGCTGACCGGGCGCGCGGTCATGTCTACCGGCGGTAGAATCGGCGCTGTGAGCAAGCCGACGAGCATCAAGACGAGCGAGGAAGTGCGCGACCGGCTGCGCATCCTCGCGGAGGAGCGCGGCACCACCATCACCGAGCTGCTGGAAGAGCTGGCCACCCGCGAGCTCACGGCGGCCGAGCGGGAGCAGCGTGCTGTTGAGGCCGCCCGCGAGCTCGGCATCGAGTACACCGAGGAGGTCCAGCAGGCCGGTCAGGACGCCTGGGCGAAGATCCGCGCCCATCAGGGCGGCGCCGCGGCATGAACCTGACGGCTGTCCTGGATCACACCGCTGTGGCCGCCCTGTACCGTGCGGATCCCTTCTTCACCGGCCTGTACATCGAGGCCTCGCGTGGCACGGGCCGGTTCATCATTCCGGCGTTGTCCGTGCTGGCCGCCGAACGGCAGGTCGCCGGTGCCGGCACGCACGCGGCGTCCCTGCGGTTCGCGGAAAGCGTGCCGTTCACCGCGGCGCACGCGGTGGATGCGATGGACTGGAGAAACGTCGACTGGCCGGTGGCGCACGCGGCAGCGATCGCCTGGCAGGCGGTGAAGGCCGGAGAACCGCTCACGGTCTTGTCGCTGGAACCCGAGCTGTACGCGGGTACCGGCATCACTCCGTTGAACCCGACTTGACCCTTCGGCATGGCAGATCCACGGCGTCGGCCGAGGCGTGTGGTCTGCGCCGCAGGACCGAGGCGGCGATCCTGGAGGCTGGCGACCTGGGCGGCCGACCTAGACGACGACGTCGCCGCGGCGGCTGCGTACGTCCGCGCGATGCTGGAAGCCGACATCGAGGCCACTCACCGGCAATTCCTTGAGTTGACGGAGCCGGCCGGGTGTGCTGGAGGCGGACCCCGGCGCGGAGGCGTGCGTGCTCGTGTTCAACGCTCTCGGCCGTGGAAACGGGCGCTGCCGGAGTCCGGGGTAGCGCCCTCGGGCGGCTGGGCAGCACTCCGGAGGCCGAGGAAGAAGCCCGCCGGACGTACAAGACCGAGCAGAACCGCAGGTGGTTCCGCGCGGACCCGAACAGCGCGGACGCAGTCGCCGCCGCAACGAAGGCCGCCGACGCCGCCTGGCAGTGCACTGCCGAGTACCTGCTCACGGTGCGGCTGGAACAGCTGCGCGAGCGGACCTTGGAACGTCCCGAGCAGGCGGCGTCCGCGCCGTGGTCGGCCCGACTGACCGAGCTCGCGGCCCGGGCCCTCGGCGGCGAGGCGGCTCGGCCGGCCACAGGCGGCGATGTCGAATTGCGGGCCCCGCTGGCGCCTCCGGCCACGTGGACGCGTACTGGAAGCGGGAGGTGACCGATGATGAGCCCACCGATGAGCTGCCGCGCGGCCTCGTTGATCGTCGACATCGGGCCCCCTGAGTTCCCGCTCCGGCGTTTCGTGGAGATCAGCGCAAGCGATCGGCGGCTGACCACGACAGAGCAGCAGGGCGTCCTGGAACGAATGGCTCCGGACGAACTGAGCACCGCTGCTCTGGAGGAGCCGGCTGGGGGCAATCCCTCTCCGGAAGGCGGCCCAGCGGCTTGGTACCGGGGTTCCAGCGCGACTGAGCTGACCCTGGATTCGTGGAGTCCCTGAAGCCAGGCTTGTGATCCTGGCCCGAAGGAGAACCACGAGCAGTGCCAGCACCACGTAAATACCCGGACGAGCTCCGTGAGGGGGCCGTCCGCGAGGTCCGCACGACGGGCCGTCCGATCGCGCATGTCGCGAAGGACCTGGGCATCCACAAGGAGGCCCTGCGCGGCTGGGTCCGCCAGGCCGAGGCCGACGCCGGTGAACGCGACGACCGGCTGACCACCGCCGAGCACGAGGAGCTGAAGCAACTGCGCAAAGAAGTAGCGGAGTTGAGGCGGGCGAACGAGATCCTGAAGGCCGCGAGCGCGTTTTTTGCGGCCGAACTCGACCGTCCCCGGACGAGGCCGACCAGGTGATCGAGCACCTCAGGGACAAGGGTCTCGGGGTCGGGTTCGCCTGCCGGGTGCTGGGGCTGTCGGAGTCGGCGTACTACGCGCGCAAGACGCGGCCGAAGTCGGCCCGACTGCTGCGTGACGAGCAGCTCATGCCGCTGATCGAACAGGTCCATGCCGCCTCCGGCGGCACCTATGGCGTCCGTCGGATTACCCGTGCACTGCGGCGCACGGGTGTGCAAGTGGCCCGCTGCACCGTCGAGCGGCTCATGGCCGAGCTGGGCCTGGAGGGCGTCATCCGCGGCCAGCGGCGCCGCACCACCGTGCCGGAGCCGTCGGCACCCAGGCCGCCGGACCTGGTCGACCACGACTTCACCGCGAGCCGGCCCGACCAGCTCTGGGTGGCCGACATGACCTATGTCCGCACCTGGTCCGGCTGGGCGTATGTGGCGTTCGTCCTGGACGTCTTCTCCCGGATGATCGTCGGCTGGCAGGTCGCGAACCATATGCGGACCGAACTCCCGCTCGACGCACTGGAGATGGCCCTGTGGAGACGGAGGATCAAGAAGGACTCTGGGCTGATCCACCACAGCGACCGCGGACTCGCCCCATACGTATCCATCCGCTACACCGACCGGCTCGCCGAGATCGGTGCCTCCACGTCGGTAGGGTCCGTCGCGGACTCGTATGACTGTCAACGCCATGGCCGAGGCGCTCAACGGCACCTTCAAAGCCGAACTGATCGAGATGCAGGGACCGTGGCGGGACGTCGACCAGGTCGAGCGGGCGATCTTCCAATGGGTGACGTGGTAGAACGAAGAGCGTCTCCACTCCGCCCTCGACTACGTGCCGCCAGCCGAGTACGAACGCGACTGGTGGCGACAACAGGAAGCCACCCGGCAGTCCGCCTAAACAAGATCAGCGGACTCTACCAAATTCGGCAGCTCACTACCGGCCGTCGACGGCTCCTCCGCCTGGCCCGGCACTGGCCCTGGACCGGCCACATCACTGCTGCTCTCGACCGGCTCACCCACCTGCCCAACCCTGGCTGACCAGCGGATTCCCCGCCCCTTCGGAGGTATGGCA
>NZ_JBTWMV010000123.1:0-4585 GCF_054850255.1 Streptomyces sp. 7R007
TACGCGGTGAGGGCTCTGTGGATGGCGCTGGGCTGTCCTGGTCAGGCGCCGGCGCCGCCGTCGACCGGGAGGATCGCGCCGGTCACGTACGAGGCGCGGTCACTGAGCAGCCAGGCGGCCGCCTCGGCGATCTGCCGGGGCTCGCCCATCTGACCGAGTGGGATCGACTTGGTCATCTGCTCGACGACACCGGGGGTCGCCGCCTCCCAGGTGGCGACCATCTCGGTGGAGGTGCCGCCGGGGGTGATGCCGTTGACCCGGATACGGTCACCGGCCCAGTTCACCGCGGCGGTCTCGGTGAGGCTGTTGAGCGCGCGCTTCATGGCGCCGTATGCGGGCAGGGCCGGGTTCGCGCGGCGGCTGCCGATGCTGGAGGTGTTGACGATCGCCCCGCCGCCATTCTTGCGCATGAGAGCGGCCTGGGCGTTCATGGCGGTCCAGTGCGCGCGGAAGTTGATGGCGAACTGCTCGTCGATGTCCTCGTCACTGGTGGTGTGGACCGGGCCGAACTGCCGCTGGGGCACCGCGCCGTTGTTGAAGGCGCCATCCAGCCGTCCGTGCAGCTTTTCGACCTGGTCGACGGCGGCGCGGATGCCCGCGCTGTCGGCGAGGTCCAGGGTGACGGCGTCGGCGGTACCTCCGTCGGCGCGGATCTCTTTCACGATGGTCTCCAGGGCGTCGGTGCTGCGGGCGGCGAGCACGACGGCGGCGCCCTCGGAGGCGAAGAGCCGGGCCGCGGCCGCCCCGATGCCGCGGCTGGCGCCGGTGATGAAGATGATCTTGCCGGTGAGCAGGCCGCCGGGTGCGGTCTCAGTGGTGTCCGTGGTGTTCGTGTTGTTCGTCATGGCAACAGCGTCCGGCCGGCCGCCGGCCGGATGCAGGCACAACCAGTACTACGATCCGCCACGGGGCGGCGCGCACACTGGCCGTATGGACAAACAGGAGCTCGGGGCGTTCCTCCGCAGCCGCCGCGAGCGGCTCCGCCCCCAGGACGTAGGCCTCCCCTGCGGCCCGCGACGCCGCACCCCAGGTCTGCGCCGCGAGGAAGTGGCCGTCCTCGCGCACATCTCCACCGAGTACTACATCCGCCTCGAACAGGGCAGGGCGCCACGCCCCTCAGGCGACGTCCTGGCCGCCATCGCCGGCGCCTTGCGGCTCACCGACGCCGAGTCCGACCACCTCCACGTTCTCGCCGGCACCGCGCCCAACCGCACCGGAGTGCACCGGCGCGACGTCCGCCCCAGCATCCTCGCGCTCCTCGAACGAATGCCTCAGACAGCCGGCTTCGTGATGAGCGCCACGTGCGAGGTCCTCGCCTGGAACGACCTCGCGGCCGCCCTCATGGAGGACTTCGCCCCACTCACCCCCCATGAGCGCAACCTCGCCCGCCGGGCCTTCCCCGGATCGCAGTACGCCGATGAAACGCTCTACGGAATCTCCGACGCCGCCGACTTCCGGCTGGGCATCGTGACGCAGCTCCGCACCACCCACGCCCGCTACCCCACCGATCCCGCGGTGAGCGGCCTCGTCGACGAACTCCGCGCCACCAGCCCCGACTTCGCCCGGCTCTGGGAACGCCACGACGTACAGCCCGCACCGACGCTCACCAAGACCTTCCACCACCCGACCGTCGGCGACGTCACCGTCGACTGCGACACCCTCACCCTCACCGACCGCGACCAGCACCTCGTGCTCTACACCGCCCCGCCGGGATCCCCCGGCGCCGAGACGCTGGCTCTTCTGAACGTCCTTGGCGCCCAGGCGAGCGACTATCTGCACTAGCGCCGCAGCCGACCCCGACGGAGACCGCCGCTGACGGTTTTCCTGCCCGACGCACTGCGCCACGCCGACCGCCTCGACGACACGCCGTCTCTGTACAAGGCGCCGGCCCACGAGCTCACGCCGGCCTCGAAAGTTCGGCCGCCGCCACGCCCGCGGCCGCTTCGAACGCGAGGACCTGCAAGCCAGTCTCAGCGGCGCCGAGTGGCCGATCCTGCGCCCCGCAGTGGGCCGACGGCCTCGCGGCCCGTCTCCTCGAACGAGCCGATGACCCCGGCACCGACTGCTGACCCTGTCGACTGTCGACAGGGTGACGTGAAGGTGAGGCCAGTGACACCACAGCGTCGGACAGGACGAGAGCGCGCGGTGCGGTGCGGCCGGCAGGCCCCGCAGGTGCAATGGACGGCGGGCGAGACGCCGATGACCGGGCAGGCCCGCCGAATCGCCCGGCATCGTCGCGGCCCTGCTTGAAGTGGAGGTTACGGCTGTCGATCCGCGCCCGGGCGGGCCCGTCCGGCGAGCGCACGAGCAGGTCATCCAAGCGGGGGGTGGCGTTCCCCAGTGCGGCAGAGATGACAGAACAGGCCAGAATGCCGTCAATCATGAAGGCGCCGCGGAGGCTGCTCAAACTGCCGCGCCCGTCCTGGGGCAGTCCAGGGCCAGCGCGGCGTCGACGTCGGAACCGGCAAGGGACCAGCCCCTCGTGCGCGCAGAGCGGACCGCGTGACCTGGGCGTTCAGAGTGCGTTGCGGTCATGTCCGCGCCGCCACGGAGGCCCGTGTGCCCGCTCGAAATCTCGGGCGGGCGCGGCGAGCGGTCGTGCAGCTCATACAATTTGAGTCCGAACGACCAAGAGGAGCGTGCCTGTGCCGACCCATCGGTCCATCACCGAAGCGGAGAAGCTGGCGGCGGCCAAACTCGGCGGCATCCCGATCCACCGTGAGCAGATGGCGGTGGTCGCCAACATTTACCGAGCCGCCTCGACCGTCCGTCAGCACCTGGAGAACTCCGTGCTGCGCGGTGCCGATCTGACCTGGACCGGCTTCGTCGTGCTGTGGGTGGTGTGGGTGTGGGGCGAGTCGGAGACCCGGCACGTCGCGGACGAGGCCGGCATCTCCAAGGGAACCCTCACCGGGGTCTCGCGGACTCTCGAGGGACGAGGGCTGGTGCAGCGGGCCGTTCACCCCTCCGACGGCCGGCGGGTGCTGCTCAGCCTCACCGCGGAGGGCGAGGCGTTGATGGAGCGGTTGTTCCCGGAGTTCAACGAGGAGGAGGCCTTCGTCACCGCCCGGCTTGGTGACAAAGAGTGCCGGAGCCTCGCGGACGGGCTGCGGAAGGTCGTGCTCCAGATCGAGGAGAACGGCGAGGAGCGTCGCCGGGCCCTCCTCGACGGCGCCGAGCCGGCGCCCCGCCGCAGCGGGCGGCGCCCGCGGGGGTAGAGGCTCGGCAGGCAGTCTCCGTTACGCCGGCGTCCCGCTCCCCCGGCGGCCGGGGCAACCGTCCCCGCTGCTTCGCCCCCCACGGCAGCTGTGCGGTGACCGGATCCTGCTGTCCGGGGCTCTTGCGGCGGCCATGGCCGTGAGCGTCCGGCCGGGCGTCGTGTCGCCGAGGTCCGGGCAGACGGCAGCGCCGGTCGTCTGCGGCGCAAGACGACCACGGCGGTGTCAGCGACTGCCCCCCGCGGCTCGGACGAGGGCGTCGAACAGGCCCTGCTGGGCGGGATCCTCCCGGGCGGTGTCCTCCGGGTGCCACTGGACTGCCGTGAACCAGCTTCTTGCGCCGGGCAGTTCGAGGCCCTCCACGGTGTCGTCGGCGGCTCGTGCGGTGACGAGGAGTCCGGCGCCGAGGCGGTCGACACGCTGGTGGTGGTAGCAGGACGCCTCCGTCTTCGCGACGCCCGTGGCCTGCTCCAGCAGGGTGCCGGGCCGGACGGCCACGGGGTGCACGACGTGCCGGTGCTCGCTCTCGGGGCCGCCCATGTCCTGTTCGAGGGTGCCACCGAGGGCCACGTTGACCACCTGCAGGCCGCGGCAGATCGCCAGCAGGGGCAGGCCCAGGTCGAGTGTGCGGCGGGCGGCTTCCAGGTCGAAGGCGTCCTGGAGGTCGTCCACGTCGTAGACGCTGTCATGGGTGTCGCCTGCTCCGTAGCGGTGCGGGGCGAGGTCGCCGCCTCCGGGGAGCAGCACCCCGTCGAAGCGGGCCAGCCGGGCGCCCACGTCGGTGGTGGCGGGGTCGGCCGGGTGGATGACCGCCGGTTCACCGCCGGCCCGCCACACCGCCTCGACCAGGGCGCGCGCGGTGACCTCCGCGGCGTACCTCAAAGCGGAGGCGGTCGCGGAGAAGCGGGCGGGAACGGCGATGAGAGGACGGCGCGTCACAGCTGGATCCAGGTGGTCTTGAGTTCGGTGTACTTCTCCAGGGCGTGGGCGGACTTGTCGCGGCCGTTCCCGGACTGCTTCATTCCGCCGAAGGGGACGGTCAGGTCGCCCTCCTCGTAGCAGTTGACCCAGACGGTGCCCGCCTTCAAGGCGCGCGAGACGCGATGGGCGGTGGAGAGGTCGGACGTCCACAGGCCGGCGGCGAGACCGTACTCGCTGGCGTTGGCAAGCCGGACCGCCTCGTCCAGGTCGTCGAAGGCCAGGACTGACAGCACGGGGCCGAAGACCTCCTCCCGGGCCAGCCGCATTCCGGGGTCGACGTGGTCGAAGACGGTGGGTTCGAGGAAGCAGCCGCCGGTGTCGGTGAGGGTGCGGGAGCCGCCCGTGAGCAGGCGGGCGCCCTCCTTCAGGCCGGTGTCGATGTGGTC
>NZ_JBTWMV010000124.1:0-4385 GCF_054850255.1 Streptomyces sp. 7R007
GCCTGCACCACCATGAACATCGTCACGTCCCGCTCCCGGGCCAGCGCCCTGAGATCCTGGGACGTCTGTGGCGATACCTCCAGCTCGGCGACGTGGGCAACATGCGTGGGCTCGATCGGCCGGGGGCGGTCCGTCGGCAGCGTCAGTTCCTCCGGAGCGCCGGCGAGTGTTTCGCGCCAGTAAGCCAGTTGCTGGGACAGCAAGCTGTCCGGATCGTCCTCCGACCCGAGCAGTTTCCGTTGCCAGAGGGTGAAGTCCGCGTACTGGACCGGCAGTTGACGCCACTCCGGGGCCTCGCCCCGGCAGCGTGCCGCATACGCGTCGGACAGGTCCCGCGCCAGCGGCACCATCGACCAGCCGTCCGTGGCTATGTGATGAACGACCAGCAGCAACACGCACTCACGTGTATCGAGCTGGAACACACAGCCCCTGAGGGGGATCTCTGTCGACAGATCGAACCCCTGGCTGGTCGCTTCGGCCACCATCGCGGGCAGTTCTGTCTCGGTCGCCGGGATCACGGGCAGGTCGAACCGGACCTCCTCAAGGGGGAGGATGTCCTGGTACGGCACGCCGCCTTCGGCCGGGAACACCGTGCGCAGCACCTCGTGCCGTTCGATGAGGTCACCGAATGCCGATCGCAGAGCGCCGAGGTCGACCTCGCCGGTCAGCCGGACCAGGGTCGGGTTAACATACGTCGTACTGGCACCTTCCAACTGGGCCAGGAACCACAACCGCTGCTGCGCGAACGACAACGGCACCCGCTCCGGGCGCTCACCAGCCGTCAACGCAGCCCGCGCCACACCGGCCGACTCCAACCTCCCGGCCAACCCTGCCGGCGTCGGCGCCTCAAACACCGACCGCAGTGCCACCTCCACACCCAGCACACCGCGGATCCGGCTCACCAACCGCGTCGCCAGCAGCGAATGCCCACCCAACGCAAAGAAGTCGTCCTCTGCCCCCACCCGCTCCAGACCCAGCACCGACGCGAACACCGAACACAGCAGTTCCTCCACCACCGTGAACGCAGCACGCCCCACCCCAGCCACATAATCCGGCGCCGGCAACGCCCCCTTGTCCACCTTCCCGTTCACCGTCAACGGCAGCGCATCCAGCACCACCACCGCCGATGGCACCATGTACCCAGGCAGACGATCCGCCACGAACGCCCGCACTGCGGCGGGCATATCCTCCTTCTCCGGCCCGCCGACAGCCACGACGTAGGCGACCACGCTCTTGCCCTGCGCGGCGTCCTCCCGCACCACCACCACGGCCTGCGCCACCTGCGGATGCGCGGCCACAGCCGCTTCGACCTCGCCCAACTCGATCCGGAAACCCCGGATCTTCACCTGGTCATCCGCACGCCCGGCGAACACCAGATTCCCGTCACCGGTCCAGCGCACCACATCTCCGGTCCGATACAGCCGGCCGCCGTCACCCGCGAACGGATCCGCCACAAACCGCTCCGCAGTGAGCCTCGGACGGTTGAGATAGCCGCGCGCCACACCCGCGCCCGCCACATACAGCTCCCCCGCCACACCCACCGGAACCGGCTGCAGGAAGTCATCCAGCACGTACACCCGGACATTGGCGATCGGCGACCCGATGGTCACCTCTCCCGCCGCAGCATCACACCGCCACACCGCGGCGTCCACCGTCGTCTCCGTCGGACCATAGCTGTTGAACATCACCCGCCCCGGTGCCCACCGCACCATCACGTCCGCCGGCAGTGCCTCACCACCCACATCCAGCACCACGCCGGCACGCACTGCCCCGGCATCCAGCGTCCCCAGCACCGCCGGCGGCATCGGCGCATGCGTGACCTCTCGCTCCGCAAGCACCCCAGCCAGCTCCGCACCCGCCCGCGACGCAGCCGGCACCACCACCAGTGACGCACCTGACATCAGCGTCACCGCCCAGTCCGAACAGAACGCATCGAACCCCGCCGAGGCAAACTGCGCCAACCGGTGCCCATCCCGCATCCGATACCGCGAACGCACCGCCTGCGCCAGATTCGCAAATGCCCCATGGGGCACCACAACACCCTTGGGCGCCCCCGTCGAACCGGACGTATAAATCACATACGCCGCACCCCCGGACAACAGCTCCACGGGCGGATGCACCGGCGCTACACGGGCCAGCTCCCGGACAGTGGCAGAATCGTCCAGGACCACCACCCGCGGGGACGCGTCCACCGGCAACGCGGACGCGGTCTCCTCGCAGGCCAACACCATGACAGGACCTGCGTCTTGGATCAGGAAGCCGGTCCGCTCGACCGGATACTCCGGGTCCAACGGCAGATAGGCGGCGCCCGCCCTCCACACCGCCAGCACGGCGACATACAGGTCCAGCCCGCGCGGCAAACACAGGCCCACCACGTCCTCCGGACCCACGCCACCAGCCCTCAGCAGGCCGGCCACACGATCCGCCCGGGCAGCCAACTCCGCATAGGTGACCATCCGGTCACCGTCCACCAGCGCCACCGCATCGGGAACCTGCGCCACCTGGGCCATGACCAGTTCCGGAACCAAAGTCCCCGGCACCGCCACCGCCGTGTCATTCCACACACGCAGAATCCGGTCCCGTTCCGGCGCGTCGAGGACCGGCAGGGAGCGCACTCGGACCGACGGCTCCAACGCCACCGCTTCCAGCACCCGCTCAAGACGGCGGGCGAAGACCCCCGCCCACGGCTCGTCGAACAGATCGGCCGCCACCGTCACCACACCGCGCAACCCGACCGCGGCCCCGTCCGGACCGAAAACCTCCGACACCTCCACACTCAGATCGAACTGAGCCGGAGGCTCGGCAGAACCCACCCCATGCGCCCGCAGCCCCGGCAACTCCAACGCCGAACGTCCGGTGTTCTGCATCGACAGCATCGTCTGGAACAGCGGCTGCCGAGACATCGACCGGGCAGGAGCCAGCGCCTCCACCAGATACTCGAACGGCACGTCCTGATGCGCGAACGCCGACAATCCGGTTTCTCGGACGCCGGCGAGCAGGTCCTCGAACGTCGGGTCCCCCGACACATCCGTACGCAGCACCAGGGTGTTGACGAAGAAGCCGACCAGATCATCGAGGGCTTCATCGGTTCGGCCGGCCACCGGGGTTCCGATGGGGATGTCGTTGCCTGCGCCGAGCCGGGACAGGAGAGCCGCCAGCGCGGCCTGGACCACCATGAACATGGTCACGGCGTGAGTGCGGGCGAGGGATGTAAGCCCTTGGTAGGTCTCGAGCGAGACCTCCAGGCTTGCGTTGTGTCCGAGGTAACTCGGCAGAGCCGGGCGCGGGTGATCCGCCGGGAGACTCAGTTCCTCCGGTATTCCGGCGAGTTGCTGCCTCCAGTACGCGATCTGCTGGGCGGCCAGGCTGTCCGGGTCCTCCAGGGAACCCAGCAGGTTCCGCTGCCAGAGCGCGTAGTCCGCATACTGCACCGGCAGCGGTTCCCAGTCCGGAGCCTCGCCGCGGCAGCGGGCCGCGTACGCGTCCGACAAGTCCCGTACCAGCGGTGTCATCGACCAACCGTCCGTGGCGATGTGATGCACGGTGACCACCAGGACGTGGTCTTCGGGGGCCATCCGGAACACGCGGCCCCGGACGGGAATCTCGGCCGACAACTCGAACGTATGGCCGGCCGCCTCGGTCAACAAGGCAGGCAGATCCCCCTCCGTCGCCGTTTCCACCCGCAGACCGAAGCCGGCTTCGGCCACGGACAGCACTCGCTGATACGGGAGGCCGTCGACCGCCGGGAAGACGGTACGCAACACCTCATGCCGTTCCATCAGGTCGCCGAACGCCAATCGCAGGGCATCGATGTCGATCGCACCGGTCAGTCGTACGGCCACCGGGTTCACATAGGTCGTGCTCGGACCCTCCAACTGGGCCAGGAACCACAGCCGTTGCTGCGCGAACGACAACGGCACCCGTTCCGGACGCTCCCCCGCACTCAACGCCGTCCGGGCGACACCCGCCGACTCCAGACGCCTCGCCAGCGCCAGCGGTGTCCCGGCCTCGAAGACCTCACGGATCCCCAGCTCCACGTCCAGCACCGCGCGGATCCGGCTCACCAACCGCACCGCCAGCAGCGAGTGCCCGCCGAGCGCGAAGAAGTCGTCGTCCACTCCGACCCGCTCCATACCCAGCACGTCGGCGAACGCGGTGCAGAGGATCGCCTCCACCGGAGTCGACGATCCACGGTCCGTCACGCCGGCTGCGCGGTCGGGAGCGGGCAGGGCGTCCCGGTCCAGCTTGCCGTTCACGGTCAACGGCAGCGCATCGAGGACCACCACCGCCGACGGCACCATGTACGTGGGCATACGGCCGGCGGCATAGGAACGGACCACATCGGGCAGGCCGCGCTCGTCGGACACGGCGGCGGGAACCACGTA
>NZ_JBTWMV010000125.1:0-4285 GCF_054850255.1 Streptomyces sp. 7R007
TCCTGCCGTTGGATCCGGAGTATCCGGTGGAGCGGCTGGCGTTCATGGCGGCCGACAGCGGCGCAGAGGTTGTCCTGGCGCACGGTTCGGCTGCTGGGGCGCTGGGTTCGTGTGAGGTCGTGCTGTGGGAGGAGGCTGTCGCCGATTCGGCTGGGTTGTCCTCTGCGGTTCCTGGTGTTGTGGTGGTGCCGGAGCAGTTGGCGTATGTGATCTATACGTCCGGTTCCACAGGTGTGCCCAAAGGTGTGTTGGTGGCGCATCGTGGTGCGGTGAATGTGGCATCGGTGTTCGGGCCGGTGCTGGGTGTGGCGCCGGGTGTGCCGGTGTTGCAGTTCGCGTCGTTCGCGTTTGACGCCTCGGTGTTTGATGTGGTGGTGACGCTGGCGGGGGGCGGCACGCTGGTGGTGGCCTCGGCGTCGGAGCGTGTGGACGCTGGTGTGCTGGCGGGTGCGGTGCGTCGGGGCGGGGTGCGCTTGGCGAGTGTGGTGCCGTCGCTGTTGGGTGTGGTGGATCCGGGCCGGGTGCCGTGGTTGTCGACGGTGGTCTCGGGTGCTGAGGCGTTGAGCGCGGGGACGGCGCGGGTGTGGGCCGAGGGCCGTCGGCTGGTGAACACGTATGGTCCGACCGAGGCCACGGTGATGGTGACTCATGGCGTGGTGGATCCTGCGGTGGTGGAGGCGCCGTCGATCGGGGCGCCCGCCGGGAACAGTCGCGTGTACGTGCTGGATGAGTTTCTGCAGCCTGTTGCGCCAGGTGTGGTGGGGGAGGCGTACATCGGTGGACCCCAGGTGGCGCGTGGGTACCTGGGCCGGCGGGGGTTGACGGCGGAGCGTTTTGTGGCCGACCCGTTCGCGGTGGACGGTGGCAGGCTGTATCGCACCGGGGATCGGGTGCGGTGGGGTGCGGGCGGCCGGTTGGTGTTTGTGGGCCGTGCGGATGATCAGGTGAAGATCCGCGGGTTCCGGATCGAGCCGGGCGAGGTGCAGGCCGCGGTCGCGGCACATCCGTCGGTGGCCCAGGCCGCGGTGGTCGTTCGGGAGGATGTGCCGGGGGACAGGCGCTTGGTCGCGTACGTCGTAGCGGTGGACGGCTGCGATGAAGGCGGTGTTCCTGTCCTGGTGCGCGCGCATGTCGCCGAGCGGCTGCCGGAGTACATGGTGCCGTCGGCGGTGATGGTCCTGGAGGGCCTGCCGTTGACGGTGAACGGGAAGCTGGATCGCGCGGCGTTGCCGGTTCCGGAGTATGCGCTGTCGGCCGATCGTGGTCCTTCCTCAGTGGTGGAGGAGGTGTTGTGTGCGGCGTTTGCCGAGGTGCTGGGGCTGGAGGCAGTTGGCGTGGACGATGACTTCTTCGCCTTGGGCGGGCATTCGCTGTTGGCCGTGGCGTTGGTGGAGCGGTTGCGGTCGCGGGGTGTGGCGGTGAGTGTACGGGCACTGTTCGCGTCGCCGACGCCGGCGGGGATCGCGGCGGTGGCGGGGGCCCCGCAGGTGGTGGTGCCGCCGAATCTCATTCCGGAGGGCGCCGGGCGGATCACGCCGGAGATGGTGACGCTGGTCGACCTGTCGCAGGCGGAACTGGACCGGATCGCCGAACACGTGGACGGCGGCGCGGCGAACATCGCGGACATCTACCCGCTCGCCCCGCTTCAGGAAGGCATGCTTTTCCACCACCTGATGGCTGTGCACGATGGCGGGGCTGACCCCTATCTGCCGCCGAAGGTGGTGCGTGTGGAGTCGCGGGAGCGGCTCGATGCGGTGCTGGCGGGACTGCAGACGGTGGTGGACCGGCATGACGTCTACCGCACCGGGATCGTGTGGGAGGGTCTTCCGGAGCCGGTGCAGGTGGTGTGGCGGTCGGCAGTGATCCCGGTGCGGGAGGTCGCCGTAGATGCCGGTGCGGACCCGGTGGAGCAACTGCTCACGATGGCCGGCTCGCGGATGGGACTGAGCAGCGCGCCCCTGCTGCGGGTCACGGTGGCTGAGGTGCCCGACGGCACCGGGCGTTGGCTGGTGCTGTTGCAGATGCATCACTTGTTGCAGGATCACACTGGGTGGGATGTGGTGCTGTCCGAGCTGAGTGGGCTGCTCGGGGGCGAGGGGGATCGACCGGCTGCTGCGGTGCCGTTCCGGGAGTTTGTGGGGCATGCCCGTTTGGGTGTCTCGCGGACCGAGCATGCGGAGTATTTCGCGGGTCTGTTGGGTGATGTGAGCGAGACGACGGCGCCGTTCGGTCTGCTGGATGTGCACGGTGACGGTTCGCGGACGGTGCGGGCGCATCGGGAGTTGGATGAGGAACTGGGCGGTCGTGTTCGTCAGCTGGCGCGGCGATGGGGTGTGTCGGCGGCGACGGTGTTCCACCTGGCGTGGGCGCGGGTGGTGGCGGCGGTGTCGGGCCGTGGTGACGTGGTGTTCGGGACGGTGTTGTTCGGCCGGTTGAATGCGGGTGCGGGTGCGGATCGGGTGCCGGGGATGTTCTTGAACACGCTGCCGGTGCGGGTGCGGGTCGATGGTGTGGGGGTGGGGGATGCGTTGCGGGCGTTGCAGGCGCAGTTGGCGGATCTGCTGGTGCACGAGCATGCGCCGTTGACGCTGGCGCAGCAGGCCAGCGGTGTCACGGCCCCGGCACCGCTGTTCACGTCCCTCTTCAACTACCGGCACAGCACGGCTCCCCAGGAGCGTGAGGCCGTCTCCGAAGCTCAGCGAGCCTCGGGCATCCAACAGCTCTACACCCGCGATGTCACCAACTACCCACTGTCGGTGGCCGTGGACGACCTGGGCGCGGCGTTCTACGTCACCGTCCATGTGACCGACACGGTCGACCCGGCCTACGTCTGCGGGCTGCTGAGCACCGCCGTGTCCGCACTTGTCCACACACTCGACCAGGAGCCGGAGACTGCCTGCAACCGGATCACCGTCCTCGACGAAACGGAACGTGAGCGGATCCTGCGGGCCTGGAATGACACCGCGGTGGAGGTGCCGGGGGTTCTGGTGCCCGAGCTGTTCGCCGAGTGGGTGGCACGGGGTCCGGATGCGGTGGCGCTGGTGGACGGTGTCCGGATGGTCACCTATGCGGAGTTGGCTGCCCGAGCGGATCGTCTGGCCGGTCTGCTGAGGGCTCGTGGCGTGGGTCCGGAAGACGTGGTGGGCCTGTGTCTGCCGCGTGTGCTGGACCTGTATGTCGCCGTGCTGGCGGTGTGGAAGGCCGGCGCCGCCTATCTGCCACTGGACCCGGACCATCCAGCCGAGCGGCTTGCATACATGCTGGCCGACAGCGGGTGCGAGATCCTGCTCGGCCACGGGACAACCGTCGCCGGCATCCATGCCGTAGACGTGATCCTGTTGGATGATCTCGCCACGGTCGAGGAGTTGGCCGTCGTGTCGCAGGCACATCCGGTGGTGGAGGTGTTGTCTGAGCATCCGGCGTATGTGATCTACACCTCGGGTTCGACGGGTGTGCCCAAGGGCGTGGTCGTCACCCACGGCGGGTTGGCGAACCTGTCGGCGGCGCAGCTGGGGCATTTCGGGCTCGGGGCGCGGGACCGGGTGCTGCAGTTCGCGTCGATCGGCTTCGACGTGTCGGTGTCCGACATGGTGACGGCGTGGGCTGCCGGGGCCGGACTCGTGGTGACGGGCGGCCGGGAGGACCTGGTCGGGGCGGGACTGGCCGAGCTGGTCGTGCAGTCGGGCGTCACCTACGCGCATGTGTCGGCGGCGGTGTTGACGGCGGTCGAGCCGCAGGCGCTGGCCTCGGTGCGGACGGTGGTGTCCGGTGGCGATGTGCTGAGTGCGGAGCAGGTGGCGCGGTGGGCACCAGGGCGGCGGCTGATCAACGCCTACGGGCCGAGCGAGACTACGACGGATGTCTCATGGACCAGCGGCTTGACGGTGGAGGAGAGCCCGCACATCGGGTCCCCGCTGCCCAATACCCGGATGTTCGTGCTCGATGACTGGCTGCAGCCGGTTCCGGTGGGTGTGGCCGGGGAGCTGTACGTGGCCGGCGCGGGTGTGGCGCGCGGCTATCTCAACCGTCCGGGGCTGACCTCCGAGCGGTTCGTCGCCGATCCCTTCGCAGGTGACGGCGGCCGGCTGTATCGGACCGGGGATGTCGTGCGCTGGACCGGTGACGGGAACCTGGTGTTCCTCGGACGTGCCGACGACCAGGTGAAGATCCGGGGCTACCGGATCGAACCCGGCGAGGTGCAGGCCGTGATCACGGCGCATCCGCGGGTGTCGCAGGCCGCTGTGGTCGTCCGCGAAGACGTTCCGGGGGACAAACGCCTGGTCGC
>NZ_JBTWMV010000126.1:0-3132 GCF_054850255.1 Streptomyces sp. 7R007
ACCGCACACGTGTCGTACGACGAAGCCGACGCCCTCGGTGGCGCGCGGCGGACTCCCGGGTTCCGGGGACGCCCGGGGAGCCCTGCGTCAGGCCTTGCTGCCGGCCTTGGTGGAGATGTTGGAGCTGGTGGTGTCCTTCTGCTTGTGGGACTTGTCCAGGACCATCACCAGACCCGCGATCACCACGAACAGGGCGATCGGGATCGCGACGTAGAGACCCAGCGTCTGGATGACGCTCAGGCCCGAGCCGGGGTCGTCGCCGTCGTCGCGGGTGAGCGCGAGCGCGGGGGACGACATGAGCAGCATCATCAGCGTCGTACCGGCGGCCAGGGCGCCGGCGCGCAGGGCGTTCTTCTTGTCCACGACGTCAAAAGTATCGAACGGCGAACGGGCCCGCGCGTCCGGGGTGCCGTAGGAGGACACCCGGGGCGCTCTAGCCCGCCGCACCGTCCCGGGCCCCCGCTCGCAACACCTCCACCAGCGCGTGCAGCCGGGGTGCGGCCGCCAGGTCCTCCAGCGTCACCGGCCGGCCGTCGGCGTCGGCGATGGGCAGCCGCCAGTTCGGGTACTGGTCCCAGGTGCCCGGCAGGTTCTGCGGGCGCCGGTCGCCCACCGTGTCGGGCAGCCAGACGCCCACGAGCCGGGCCGGGGTGCGCAGCAGGAAGCGGTGGACGGCCTGGATCTCGGCCTCCTCCTCGGAGGGACCGCGGCCGCCGCCCGTGCCGTGCAGCAGGCCGAGGCGGGCGAGCAGGGCGAGCCACTCCCCCGTGTCGGCGGCGGCCTCGGCCCGTTCCTCCTCCAGGGGGCGGGTGAGCAGGCCGAGACGGTGGCGCAGTTCGACGTGTTCGCCGGTGAGCCGGGCCGCGGTGGACGGCAGGTCGTGGGTGGTGGCGGTGGCGAGGCAGTCGGCGCGCCAGGCCTCGGGGGGCAGGGGGCGGCCGTCGCCCTCCCAGTCCCGTTCGAACCACAGGACGGACGTGCCGAGCACGCCGCGCTCGCGCAGCGCCTCGCGCACGCCGGGTTCGACGGTGCCCAGGTCCTCGCCGATGACGACGGCCCCGGCGCGGGAGGCCTCCAGCACCAGGATGGCGAGCATGGCCTCGGCGTCGTAGCGGACGTAGGTGCCCTCGGTGGGCGGGTGGCCCTGCGGCACCCACCACAGCCGGAACAGGCCCATGACGTGGTCGATGCGCAGCGCGCCGGCGTAGCGGAAGAGCGCCTTCAGCAGCCGGCGGTAGGGCTCGTAGCCGGAGGCGGCCAGGCGGTCCGGGCGCCAGGGCGGCAGGCCCCAGTCCTGGCCGCGGGCGTTGAAGGCGTCCGGCGGGGCGCCCACCGACATCCCGGCGGCGAAGTACTCCTGCTGCGCCCAGGCGTCGGCGCCCTCGGGGTGCACCCCGACCGCGAGGTCGTGCACGATGCCGACGGGCATGCCGGCCTCGCGGGCGGTGCGCTGGGCCGCGGTCAGCTGGGCGTCGGTGAGCCAGGCGAGGCGGCAGTGGAAGTCCACGCGGTCCATCAGCTCGCCGCGGGCGCGGGCGGTTTCGGCCGAGCGGGGATCGCGCAGCCCCTCGGGCCAGTGTCTCCAGTCGGGGCCGTGCACCTCGGCCAGGGCGTACCAGGTGGCGTGGTCCTCCAGGGCCTGGCCCTGTTCGGCGAGGAAGTCGGCGTAGGCGGCGCGCCGGCCGGGTCCGAGCGGCACCTCGCGGATCAGCTCCAGCGCCTCCCGCTTGAGCTCCCACACGGCGTCCCGGTCGATCAGCGCGTCCTTGCCGAGGACGGATTCGCGCAGGCGGGCGGCCCGCTCCAGCAGGCCGTGCAGGCGTTCGCGGTCCTCGACGTGGGCGTACTCGGGCACGTTCTCGACGCGCAGGTGCACGGGGTCGGGGAAGCGGCGGGAGGAGGGGCGGTAGGGCGAGGGGTCGGTGGGCGCTCCGGGTACGGCCGCGTGCAGCGGGTTGACCTGGACGAAGCCGGCGCCGAGGGCGCGGCCGGCCCAGGCGGTGAGTTCGGCGAGGTCGCCGAGGTCGCCCATGCCCCAGGAGCGCCGGGACAGCAGGGAGTAGAGCTGGACGAGGAGGCCGTAGGAGCGGGCCGAGGGGGTGGGCAGCCGGGACGGGGCGACCACGAGGTGGGCGGTGGCGGTGCGGCCGTCGGGGGCGGTGGCGGTGAGCCGGTGCAGTCCGGGCGGGAGGCGGTCGGCGGCGGCGCGGGTCTCGCCCTGTTCGGTCTCCACGCGCAGCCGGGTGCCGGGCGGGAGGGCGTCGAGCGCGGCGGAGGTGCCGCCGCTCCACAGCACGACCGTGGGCGGCAGCAGCCGTTCGGCGAGCTCGCGTTCCCGGGCGGCCAGGGCCGCGGCGGGGTCGGAGGTGTCGACGCCGAGGGCGGCCAGGGCGAGGGTGACGGCGGTGGCGGACGCCGTGACCGTGCGGTCCGGGGAGGGGCTGTAGGAGGTGGCGACGCCGTGCAGACGGGCGAGCCGGGTCAGGTCCTCGGACGGGGGTTCGGCCGGCGGCTGCGCGGTCATCTACGGCCTCGTGTCATCCGGCTCGGCAGCGGCGGACTCGCTGGTGAGGTGGGCGGTGTCGGCGAGGGGCGGCTCGCTGGTCAGCGGCTCCGCGTCGGGCAGCGGCGGTTCGCTGGTGAGCGGGGTGTCGGCGCAGACGCCCTCGGCGCTGAAGACGCAGAAGTGCGGCTCGCGGGCCGGGGAGGGCAGCTGCGCCACGGGTTTGGAGAGGGAGTGTGCCGGTGCGGCCACGGGGGCCTCCTCGTCGTCGGGTACGGCGGGTACGGGTGGGTCGTGCGGCCTTTCGGTTACCGCAGCCCTACCCAGTGGGCGCGACGGCAGACGTACGCGAGGGGACTACGTGCACCTCGTCACATTCTGTTCCCGGCGCCCGGCCTCGTCCAACGAGCGCGTCACCCGCACCGGGAACTCCTTTGTGCGCGGCGCGATTGACGCGTCGAACGACTTCTTTTCGGCGTCCGGGGGCGGTGGGATATTGCTGCTGTGGCGGCCACGGAGAGAGGTGCGAACGCCCCCAGCTTCTTTACGAACCTGTCACAACGCTCGCCTGGCTGGCCGGCATCACGACCCGGGGGAAACTGGGCACGACGGTTTTCATCGCTCCTTAG
>NZ_JBTWMV010000127.1:0-2861 GCF_054850255.1 Streptomyces sp. 7R007
GACCGCCACCGGACCGAGCAAGGGACGTACAGCATGAACGCAACCGCAGCCATCGGCGTGACCGGACTGGGTGTGATGGGCCGCAACCTGGCGCGCAACTTCGCCCGCCACGGCCACACCGTCGCCGTGCACAACCGCACGCCGGGCCGCACCCGCGCGCTCGTCGGGGAGTTCGGGCACGAGGGCTCGTTCGTCCCGGCCGAGACCGCCCGCGACCTCGTGGCCGCCCTCCAGCGCCCCCGCCGGCTGATCATCATGGTGCAGGCGGGCGCGGCCACCGACGCCGTCATCGACGAGTTCGCCCCGCTGCTGGACGCCGGTGACATGATCATCGACGGCGGGAACGCGCACTTCGCCGACACCCGCCGCCGCGAGGCGGCGCTGCGCGAGCGGGGCGTCCACTTCGTCGGCACCGGCATCTCCGGCGGCGAGGAGGGCGCGCTGGAGGGGCCGTCGATCATGGTCGGCGGCTCGGCGGAGTCGTACGCCGTCCTCGGCCCGGTGTTCGAGTCGATCAGCGCGCAGGTCGACGGCGAGCCCTGCGCCGCCCACCTCGGCACCGACGGCGCCGGCCACTTCGTCAAGATGGTGCACAACGGCATCGAGTACGCCGACATGCAGCTCATCGCCGAGGCCTACGACCTGCTGCGCCAGGTCGCCGGCTACACCCCGGCCGAGATCGCCGACGTCTTCCGGCGCTGGAACCAGGGCCGGCTCGGCTCCTACCTGGTCGAGATCACCGCCGAGGTCCTTGCCCACACCGACGCGGCCACCGGCCGGCCCTTCGTCGACGTTGTCGCCGACGCCGCCGGCCAGAAGGGCACCGGCCGCTGGACCGTGCAGACCGCCCTGGACCTGGCCTCCCCGGTCACCGCGATCGCCCAGGCCACCTTCGCCCGCGCCGCCTCCGGCCAGGACGAACTGCGCGCCGCCTACGCCGGCCTGCCCGGCGGCACCCGCCCGCCGCTCAGCCGCACCGAGGCCGACCGCTTCGCCTCGCAGGTCGAGCACGCCCTGTACGCGTCCAAGGTCATCGCCTACGACCAGGGGCTGAAGATGATCCAGGACGCGGCCGCCGAGTACGGCTGGAAGATCGACCTCGGCACCGTCGCCCGGATCTGGCGAGGCGGCTGCATCATCCGCGCCTCCTTCCTCGACCGCATCCGCGCCGCCTACGCCGCCGACCGCGACCTGGTCAGCCTGCTGGGCGAGATGGAGTTCGCCATGGAGATCACCGACGCGCAGGTGCCCTGGCGGGAGATCGTCGCCAGCGCCGCCCGCCGGGGCGTCCCCGTGCCCGCGTTCTCCGCCGCGCTCGCGCACTACGACACCCTGCGCGCCGACCGCCTGCCGGCCGCCCTGCTGCAGGGGCAGCGCGACTACTTCGGCGCCCACACCTACCGGCGCACCGACCGGCCCGGCGCCTTCCACACGCACTGGGCGACGCCCGAACGCGCGGAAACGCCCGCCTGACCGGCGGCCCGGCCGGCATCCGGCCGTGACGGCCTCCGAAGCCGCTCGTTCTGAAGAGCATGATCCACATCAGACGCGGACTCGTCACGGCCGCCGCGGCCCTGGCCGGACTGGCGGCCCTGACCGCCCCCGCAGCCCGGGCGACCGACAACGTCCCCTGCCACGGCACCACCCAGCGCGACCTGACCGATCCCGGCACCGGGCGCGTCTGGCCGCGCACGAACGTCATGTACTGCAACCTCACCCGCGGCCACGTCCCGGTGTACGCCAGCCGTTCGCCCCGCGCCGCCGTCGTCGGCCGTCTCGAACAGGGCGGCGCCGCCAACTGGTTCGTCACCGAGATGCGCGGCGAGACCTTCCGGGACGGCTCCGCCGAGAACTACTGGTGGGCCAGCACCCTGGCGGACAACGGCCGTTGGGGCTGGGTCCCGGAGGTGTACTTCGCCGGCGGAGACAACAACGAGGACGACGCCGGCCTGCTCATGCCGGGCACCTACACCTGCGCCAACGTCTGCCCGCCGCTGCCGTTCTGGGCCCGCTGAGCGGCCGTACACAGTCGGCGAAGGCGTGCACGCAGAGCAGGACCACGACGGCGTACAGGGTGCAGGCGGCAAGGGCGAACATGGGCGGACACCTTCCTCGTCGGGTCACACCTCCCGGCGAGGCCGCAACCGTTTCGCCCCTTCATCGGACGGAGCCACCTCATCGGTTCACGCCGGGGGCACGCGGTCGCGCGCGCGACCGCCGGCGTGGCCGACCCGCCCTTCGCCGTGCCTCACAGGCGGCGCTTGACCTCGAACCGCGGTCCCATGTCCGGCTCGTCGGTGCCCGCCAGCTCGGTGGCCAGCCGGTGCTCCCGCGTCAGGTCGTGCAGCAGCGTGCGGGCCTCCTCCGGGGACACCCCCGAGGCGCGGGCGATCTCCTCCAGATGGACGGCGCCACCGCCCCGGTGCTCCTGGGCCGCGGCCAGCCCCTGAAGCACCCGCTCGTGCCGGTCCGTGTAGCCGGGGTGGCCATGGCCGGTGAAGTCCCGCGCCGGCGGGGCGGCGGCCCGTTTCCTGTCGTCGCCTTGGCTGTCGTCGCGCACCATCAGGGCGCTCCTGTCGTCGTTGCTTCCCGTGGGGGCTGCCCAGAGGTACCGGGTAACCACCCCCGCCGCACTCCTCACCTCCGAGCCGCCGATTCCCGCTTGACGCTCCCGAGGGCCGCGCCTAGCGTCGACTGAACACGTCTGGACAGGTAGGTCGACGATGGCAGAGTCCTCGGGTTCCCCCGGCACCAGATCCGCAGACCGGCCGCTCCAGGTGGAGACGCACGGGCTGGACGTGATCGGCGACGCCGAACGCAAGGGCACTCCGCCGACGCTGTTCTGGCCCTGGTTCGGCGCC
>NZ_JBTWMV010000128.1:0-2839 GCF_054850255.1 Streptomyces sp. 7R007
TCGCGGCCCCGACCGGCTCCGTCGGGCAGGGTGGGGGGCAGCCGACCTTGGTCGCGGTCCACGTCTGGGTGGGGCCGGTGCCCGTGGTCCACTGGATGACGGGTTGCCGTCGAGGGTGGTGTTGGCGTTGTCCAGCGCCTTGCCGCTGGCCCGGTTGACGAGCTGGTACCCACCGTTGCCGAGCGAGGCGATGGCCCACTGCTGCTGCCACTGCCAGCTGCTGTTGTCGGTCCGCTGCACCACCGTCGAGGCGTCGGAGGTGCTGTTGTTGTCGAGCGCCTCGCCGCTGCGCACGGAGACCAGCTTGTAGTAGCCGTGACCCAGGTCGGTGACCGTCCACTGCTGGGTGGCACCGCTGTTGAGGGTCCACTGGACGCACTGGTTGCCTTCGGCCGTGGTGTTGGCGTTGTCGAGGGCCTTGCCGCTCCGGGCGCAGACGAACGTTGTAGACGCCGCCCGCGAGCACGGCCGGCATGCCGTTGACCTCGACGCAGACCACGGAGTCGTTCGTGTCGGGCGCGCCGCTCGGCACATGGACGTTGATCTGGCCGCCGCTGACCCAGTAGGTCAGGGAGGCGAAGGGGTTGTTCAGCAGGTAGACGCGGTTGATCGTGTTGTACACCGCCGGGATCTGCAGAATGCGAAGGGGCTGCCGCTGGTGCCCTAGATGCTGTCGGAGTAGGTGGCCATCCAGGAGGCCATGCCGTTCAGAGTGGTCAGCTGCCCGGGTGTTACGGGCCGTCGTTCGCGCTGCCGTCGGGGTTGTGGCCGCCGTCGGGGCCGATGTTGAGCAGGTAGTTGCCGTCCCGGGAGATGCAGGTAACCATCTGCTGGATGATGTACTGGAGCGAGTGGTAGTTGTTTTCCTTGTCTTTGTTGTAGCCCCATGCCTCGTTCATGGTGGGGCAGTACTCCCACTGCCGGTCCATCGGTGCGCTGAACCGACCGCGTAGTCACCCAGGCCGCAGTCGCGCTTGACGCGTTCGTTGACGATGACGTTCGGCCAGGTCTGGGTCAGCCAGTCCTACAGGCTCTGCCCGTCCGCCTGGGTCCACCAGTCGGTGAGGGTGGGGGTGGAGGGGTTGCCGCACCAGTCGCCGTCGAACCACAGCAGGGCCGGGTTGTAGGCGTTCATCAGTTCCGTGAGCTGGGCCTTCATGCCGTTGATGTAGTTGGTGCGCGCGGTCAGCGACGTCATGGTGGAGCCCGGCGGCGTCCTGCACATGGCCCCGGAGCAGGTCGCCGACTGGCTTGCACCGCTGCCGGTGGAGGCGCTGCACGGCATCGGCCCACGCCAGGCGGAGGTGCTGCGGGATTACGGCATTCACAGCGTGGGCCTGCTCGCCGCGGTGCCGGCCGCCACGGTGCAGCGGCTGCTGGGTGGCCGCGCCGGGCGTACGGCCGCCGACCGGGCCCGCGGCATCGACCCGCGCGCGGTCGTCCCCCGCGCCCTGCCCGCCACCGCGACCGCCCGCCGCGCCTTCGACCGGCACCTCCTGGACGGCGCCGAGGTGCGCGCCGCCCTGCTGGAGCTGGTGGTACGGCTCGGTGTACGTCTGCGCCGACGGGACCAGGCCGCCGCGCCCTCACCCTCTGGCATGAGCGGCTTGCGGTGGGCCCCACTTCTCCCGCTTGCGCTGGCTCCGCCGTGGAGCGCCTCGGAGACGGGGGCCGTGCAGCCAGCCGGCATCACCTGCTGTGCCAGGACTCCAGCCGATGCGCGATCGTGCGTAGATCGGCTTCCTGCGCGCGGACCTCCTGGGCGAGTGCGTACAGATCTTCGTCTTTGGCTTGGAGCGGCTGGCCGGAGACGTGCATGTACTGGCTGGTGCAGGCCCAGCCGATGACCAGGTTGTAGTCGCTGAAGGGCCGCAGCAGCAACGCGGTGTGCAGAAAAGTCGCAGCCCGGGACGCAACCTCCTCGTAGTACAAGACACCGCGTTCCCGCTCGAACTTGTGCCGATCGGCCATGAATCCCAAGGCGCCCCAGTCCGCGATGGGTACGTTCAGCGGGGAGATCGCCGACTGGATCTGCAGCACCCAGCCGACATCGACACGGATGATCGGGCTCACCGCTGTCCTTCAGGGAAACGCGCCGTGACGCCGGCCAGGATCCGGGCAGCCTCGGCCACCGCCCCTTCGACGAAGGCAAGCCGGTCGGCCTCCTCCACTGTCACGTCGTGAACATGCTGCTTCAGACTCCGGCCCGTCAAAGCCGCACGCTTGCGCAGCCGAGCCATCTCTTCTTCGCTGAATTCCACGTTAAGTGCAGGCATGTCCCCAAGGTACCTCCATTGGTACCACTAGCGGTACCCGCTCGTGCCGAGGAACGGGGGGAGTGTCGATTCCCGGTCCTGATTGAAGGCGCTTCGGGACGCGGGCGGGGCGCACGTGTGCAAGTGGGCGATGGCGGTGTGCAGGCCTAAGCTTGACTCTGTCGGGGATCTTGGACCCGGTGCGGCAGCAGGATCGACGGGCATGCTCGGGTGGTTCCGCCGATCGATGCAGCTGTCGAGGTGCTCGTTGTCCCTTCGTCCCCGTTCCGGTGAGCAGGTTCCGTCTCTGACTGCGCAGGTTGCGCGGGCGAGCAACCCGGACGGCACGACGGCGATATGGGTGCGTGACCGGCTGGGTGGGCTGTGGTGTGACGAGGACTTCGCGGACTGGTATCCGCGGGATGGGCGTCCGGGTCTCTCGCCTGCTCAACAGGCCACCGTCTGTGTGCTGTGGTTCCTGCTCGGCTTGTCGGACCGGCAGGCCGCCGAGGCGGTCCGCTGCCGCATTGGCTTCACGTACGCCACGGCCATGGAGCTGGACGACCCCGGCTTCCACCACAGCG
>NZ_JBTWMV010000129.1:0-2573 GCF_054850255.1 Streptomyces sp. 7R007
TGACGGCGGCCATGACAAGCTCCCCATAGGCGGCCACTTACCGCCCCACTGATGGCCACGGGATTCCCCACGTACGGCCAGATATCTCCCCGCTCGCATTGGACGCATCCCGCTCGGCGAGGCTCGGGCGAGTGAAGAACAGCAGGGAGATCATGGAGATCCTTGAGGCGTACGACCTCACGGGCAGTTACCGAGCCGCGGCCGAACTGACCGGCGTCGACCACCACACGGTGGCCCACTATGTGAAGATGCGAGCCGCCGGCCAGCACCCCGACCAGCGCCGTCACCGCGCCCGCGCGATCGACGACTATCTGCCGAAGATCGAGGAACTGGTGGTCCGTTCGCACGGCAAGATCCGCGCGGACGTGGTGCACAAGAGGATCGTCGCGATGGGCTTCACCGGCGGGGAACGCACCACCCGCCGCACCGTTGCCGAGGCGAAAGCCCAGTTCAGGGCCGGTCGACGGCGGGTCTATCGGCCGTGGGTGACCGAGCCGGGGCTGTGGATCCAGTACGACTTCGGCGACGGGCCGACCATCCAGGGCCGCAAAACCATCCTGTGGTGCGCCTGGCTGGCCTGGTCCCGCTTCCGCATCGTGATCCCGATCTGGGACAAGACGCTGCCGACGGTCACCTCGTGTCTGGACGCGACGTTCCGTCGCATCGGCGGAGTGCCGGCCTACGTCCTGACGGACAACGAGAAGACGGTCACCACCGACCACGTCGCCGGGATCGCGGTCCGCAACCCGGAGATCGTCGAGGTCGCCCGGCACTACGGCACGACCATACGCACCTGTCTGCCCGCGGACCCGGAGACGAAGGGCGGTTCCGAGGCGACGGTCCGGATCGCGAAGGCCGACCTGGTGCCGAAGGACGTCAACCTGCGCGAGCACTACAAGACCTTCGGCGAGCTGGAGGCGGCCTGCCGGGCGTTCTGCGACGAGGTCAACTCCCGCACCCACCGGGCGACTCGGCGCAAGCCCATCGAGCGGCTCGCCGAGGAACGACAGCGGCTGCACCCGCTGCCGAGGAGGCCGTTCACCGCCGCGTTCGGCACCACCCGGCGGGTGAACTGGGAGTCCACGATCTCGGTCGAAGGGGTCCGCTACTCCGTTCCGCACGAACTGATCGACAACCGGGTCTGGGCCCGCTTCCACGGCGACGAACTGATCGTCACCGCGGTCGGCGAGGACGGCTCGGCCCGCGAGGCCGCCCGCCACCGCCGCGGCCAGCCCGGCACCCCAGTCCTGGACAACGCCCACTACCCGCCGCGGGAGAACAAGGACAACGACCGCACCCCGAAGGCCACTTCGGCAGAAGAGGCTGCCTTCCTCCAGCTCGGTCCCGGGGCAGCGTCCTGGCTGGTCGAAGCAGGGGCCAGTGGGGTGCGCCGGATCAAGGCGAAGATGGCCGAGGCCGTTGCCCTGTCCAAGCTCTACTCGGTGGCCGAGGTCGACCGGGCCCTGGGCACCGCCGCGGTCACCGCACGCTTCGCGGACAAGGACCTGCTGTCCATCGTCGACTACCAGGCCACCCGCGAACACACCGAACCCGTCCGCCGCAGCGAGGAACACTCCCTGCAGCCCGGCACCTCCGCCTGGTCCTCCTTCGGCCTGCCCACCCAGCCCGCCTCCGACGTCTCCGAGCACGACGAAAGCGATCTCGCCTGATGGCCACCCCACTTCGCACCGTTCCCGGCACCAACGGCGACCCCCTCGCCGAGGCCATCGAGCTCACCAAGCGGCTCAAACTCCCGCACCTGCGGCGGGTGTTGGCCGACCTGATCCCCACCGCCAAGGCCCAACGCTGGGACCCGGCCGAGGTCGTCCGCGTCCTGCTGGCCGAGGAAGCCGCCGGCCGCGACCGGGCCAACCTCCACACCCGCCGCAAGCGGGCCGGTTTCCCCACCGGCAAGACCTTCGGCGACTGGGACGAGACCAAGTCCGCCATCCCCCGCCCCACCCAGGACGCCCTCAAGTCCCTGGAATGGATCGGGCGTCGGGAGAACTTCTGCATCTGCGGGCCCTCGGGCACGGGCAAGAGCCACTTCACCGAGGCACTTGGCCAGACCGCGGTCGAGGCCGGGCTGACCGTCTCCTGGTTCACCATCGAGGACCTCGGAGTCCTGGTCCGCCGGCACCGTGCGGACGACTCGATCGCCCGAGCCCTCGCAAAGATCATCCGCTCGGATCTGATCATCGTCGACGACATCGGCCTGCTGCCGGTCTCGCCGGACGCCGCCGAGGGCTTCTACCGCCTGGTCGACGCCGCCTACGAACGACGCTCGGTCGCCGTCAGCAGCAACCTCCACCCCTCCGGATTCGACGAGATCATGCCCAAGACCCTGGCCACGGCGACGGTCGACCGGCTCATGCACCACGCTCACATCGTCGTCACCCAGGGTGACAGCTACCGGCTCACCCAGGCCACCAGCGGACAGGGAGTGAAGCCCTTCAGCTGACCCGACCGACCCGAGGGCGGGGAATTATCTGGCCGCCACCGGGGACATCTCGATGGCCGCCAGCGGGGCGAACTCCTGGCCGCCTACGGGGAGAACGAAATGGCCGTTGACA